>CAYSDI010000008.1:2141-21664 GCA_964429745.1 uncultured Chitinophagales bacterium
TACTGCTAACGTTCCTTTTCTCCACAACTTCTAAAAACACAATAAAAGTTATCTTATGAAGATCCGAATTAGCTCGTTCCTGATGGTAATTTTCCTCAGCACGATGGCCTACTCCTGCTCAACCGCCCAAGCCGGCGGCAGCGAAACCCAATCCCTTGAGATTCAAACTTCGGCTGTTTGCGGAACCTGCAAGCAAACCCTGGAAAAGGCTATGGGAAAAGTGGATGGGGTCAGTTCCAGCCGCCTGGACCTGGGCAACAAAGTGCTGACCGTTGAGTTTGATCCCGAAAAAACCAATGCCGAAGCCCTTCGCAAATTGGTTACAGAAACCGGTTACGATGCCGATGATCAGCCTGCAAACCAGAAGTCGCACGACAACCTGCCGGCCTGTTGCCAGAAAGACAGCGGTCTGCATTGAGGGCATTCGGGAAACCCCACATCCACCCTTATGAAATTCAAGACCAACATCAATTGCGGCAGTTGTATTCGCGCTGTCTCGGGTGCGCTTAACCAGGAGAAGCGAATTCAGTCCTGGTCGGTTGACACGGATAACCCGGATAAAATCCTGACGGTACAAGGAGACCTGAGTCCGGAAGAAGTGGTGCAAACTGTTTACCAGACCGGCTTTGATGCCGTGTGGTTGCCGGAGGCCGAAGCTGTAGCTACAGCGGGTTCTCCAACAGCACAAAACCATTGATAAAAGCCTCCACATCTGCCGGCTGGGGATACTTGCCATCGCGCAGGACCCCAAGCTGGTAGAGGCGGTTGTTAACCAGAACAAGTTCGTACACGGCGTGGAAATGCGCGTCCCGGGCGCGAAAGCGCTGGCTGGGGTACTGCTGCCGCACAGAGTCAAAAAGCACTTCGAACTGCGTTCCCTGACCCAAGCCTTGCACAACAGACTGCCGGGCCTCCTGCAAAATTTGCCGCGCCGGACGGCTGTTGATTACTGCCGTGGGATAATCCGAATAACTGGCCCAATAAGCTTTAGTGATGCTGTAGTCGTAGGCAATGGTGATCAATTCAATTTGCCCTTGGGGCGAAGGAATCATAGCTGAACTAACCTTGGGGGGACCGGGAAACCGCAATTGAAAATCTTCGCCGCTGTTTTGGTACAGGTAGGTTAGCGGGGCAAGTCGATCCGGCGTTAAGCGAAGGTCTTCCAAGCTCGGCACACTGTCCGGTTCCAGCACCTTCACATTGTTGGCGTCGGGCATGCTGCGCGGTCGATGCTCGCAGGAGTTACCTGCAAGCCCGAGGATGAGCCCGAATACCGCCAGCCATCCGGCCCTTATGAAAGTTTTTTGGCACATGTCCCGATGGCGAATATAGGAATCCGCTTCAGGGCTTAGTGCATTTCGGGCAAAGCCAATGCCCGATCGGGGTAATCGGTGATCAATCCGTCCACGCCCATCTCCAGCATGCGCTGCATGTCGCTGACTTCATTAACCGTCCAAGGAATGACGCGGATGCCTCGTTTGTGGGCCGCTTTGACCATAGCCGGCGTAACCAGTTTAAACCAGGGACTGTACACGGCGGGTTCAAAACCAAGCCGCTCCAGCTCCAATGCCATAACCGGATTTTCTTCCACTAACTGCACCAGCGGCAGCGCTGGCTCCAGTTTCCGGGCAAGCCGGAGCACCCGGTAATCAAAGCTTTGCAGGTGCCAGCGGTCCCAAGCTTCGCTTGCCTTGATCACGGCCAACAACAGCGGCAGGGCTATCTCCGGGCCGGGTTGCTCCACGCCGTCCCATTCGGGCCTGGATTTAAGCTCGATGTTGTACGCCACTGGCCTGCCAGTTTCGCGCGCACGAGCCTCCGTTTGGAGCAGTAGATCGCGCAGCAGCGGTTTGGCGGCGGGCTGGTTTTTCTGTCCGGGGAATTTGGGATGGGGCAGGCTGCCACAGTCGTACTGATTGATGTCCGCGTAAGTGAGCAGACCAAAATGCAGCACTTTGCCGAGTTCAGAATCCTCTGAGCCAGCTTCTGCTGCGCTGGGCAGTTCCGGGGCAACTGTTCCTGTGCCGGCCTGGCAAATTTCCGGATTGATCCAAGGCTCGTGCGACACCACCACCTGTCCATCCGCGCTGATGACCACGTCCAATTCCAACACGGTCACGCCCAGTTCCATAGCGTACAAAAAAGCGGGCAGCGTGTTCTCCGACATCAGACCGCGGCAACCGCGGTGGCCTTGAATTTCAACGGGCGAAGGGCTTCCGGTGCGGGTCACGGCATGAGTTTGTGCATCGGAACTTTGGGTGCTGGAAGAACGTTGGGAAGTCTTACAAGATCCCAGCGCTAAAAACAAGAGGACGGCACCAAAACGCGCTAGCGCGCTGGGCTGAAAGGTTTGCTTCCGGTGCAGGCTAAACGTCCAAAGTGAAGGAGTCGCGATCATTCAAAAAGGGAAAACGGGCGCGGGTTTCCGGAACGGTAGCCGCGGGCAGCAAAAAGGTATAGACTCCTTCCTGATCGCCGGCGTGCAGCACCGGTTGTCCGAGTGGATCGTGCAACACACTGTCGCCGTGGTAAAGTTCACCATTTTCGTCGGTGCCTACTCGGTTCAGCCCCGCTACCCAGCACACGTTTTCAATGGCTCTTGCCTGAAGCAAAACCTTCCAGGGAAGTGCCCGCCGTTGGGGCCAACTGGCCACGTAAAGCAACAGATCCGCGGCATCGGTGTTGCGGCTCCAAACGGGGAAACGCAAGTCGTAGCAGACCAGTGGTCGTATCTTCCAGCCCCGCCATTCCACCAGCAGACGGGAACGGCCCGCCTGGTACACTTCGTGCTCTCCGGCCAGGCGGAACAGGTGGCGCTTGTCGTAGTGCAAGATGCGGCCTTCGGGTTCTACCCAAAACAGCCGATTGAAGTAACGGCCCCCTTCACCCGCGATGATGCTTCCGCAAACTGCCGCCTGGTGCCGGTTGGCCAGGTCGGCCATCCAACGCACGGTAGGACCATCGGGCGACTCGGCAAGCCGGGCTGCCTGCATCGTAAACCCGGTGCTGAACATTTCTGGCAGCAGAATGAGGTCGGCAGCGTGAAGGCCGTCAAGGGCAGCGGTCAGACGCTCGCAATTAGCTTGGGGATTTTCCCAAACCAGGTCTTGTTGAACCAGGGCGAGGGTTAAATCGCGCATAATTTAGCGGCCGCTTTTTCAAGCGTTTCATCCGACTTGGCAAAGCAAAAACGCAGCACTTTGTTGTCTTCCTTGCTCCGGTAAAATACGCTTACGGGAATGGCGGCAACGCCATAGTCGCCGGTCATGCGCACGGCAAAGGCGTTATCGGCCTCGTCGGTAATGTCGCGGAAACCGAGCAGTTGAAAGTACGTCCCCGAGCAGGGCATCAGCGTAAATCGGCTGCTGCTGACCAGATCGCTAAAGCGATCGCGTTTGGTTTCATAAAACGCCGCCAGCTCGAGGTAGGCCTCCTTTCGAACCATAAAATCCGAAAGGGCCAACTGAATAGGATGGTTAACCGCGAAAACCTGGTACTGGTGAACCAGCCGAAATTGCTTCATCAGGTTTTCGGGAGCCAGACAATACCCGATTTTCCAGCCTGTGTTGTGGTAGGTTTTCCCGAACGAAAACACGGCAAAACTGCGCTCAGCCAGGCGCGGGTAGCGCAACACGCTTTGGTGGGGCTCTTGGTTGAAAATGATGTGTTCGTAAACTTCGTCGCTGAGCAGAATCACGTCCGTGCCATCGGTGAGCTTGATGAGCTGCTGCATGTCCTCTTCACGCAAAATGGCCCCGGTGGGATTGTGCGGGCTGTTGAGGATGATCATGCGCGTCCGGTTGGAGATGCGCTGCTTGACCGATTCCCAATGGTAGCGGTAGTCGGGAAATTGAAGCGGAATGTGGATGGGCATGCCCCCGGCCAGTTTGATGGCGGGCACATAACTGTCGTAAGCCGGATCAAAAACGATAACCTCGTCCCCCTCGCGCACCACCGACTGAATGGCGGTGAACAGCGCCTGTGTGCCGCCCGCCGTGATGGTGATTTCCTGCTCGGGCGAATACACCGCGCCGTAAACCGATTCGGTTTTTTCGGCGATGGCTTCGCGCAGGCTCATGACACCCGGCATGGGGGCATACTGGTTGAAGCCTTTGCGCATGTACCCTGCCACGGCATTGATGAGTTCTTTGTGGGGAGGGAAATCCGGAAAGCCCTGCGACAAATTGATGGCCCCGGTTTCATTGGCCAGCGCCGTCATCTTGCTAAAGATGGACGCACCAGTGTTGGGCAATTTGCTGATGAGGGAGGAAGGGAAGACGGGCATATTCGGGCGGGGTCGTCAATACGTTACCTGCGGGAGCTGTTTATAAAAAGCGGTCGCCTTTCTTTCGTTTTACGTCGCTGGCAATTTCTCGGATGAATTGTTCCTTTTCTTTTTGGCAGATCAACAGCGCATCCGGGGTGTCAATGACAATGAAGTCATCAAGGCCCTGCAAAACCACGAGCTTTTCATGGGGTGCCATGATCATGCAATTGGTGGCGTCGTAGATCATCACGTTGTTTCCTTGTGCGGCATTGCCCAGGTAGTCGCGGTGGTATTTTTCATACAGCGAACCCCAGGTGCCCAGGTCAGACCAGCCAAAACTGGCCGGGATAACCATTACGTTGTCAGCCTTCTCCAATACGCCATAGTCAATGGAAATGTTCGTTACAACGGAATACGCTTTTCGAACAAATTCCTTTTCTTCTGCCTTGCCAAAATGAGGACGAAGATCCCCGAAGGCATCGCCGATCTCGGGCAGGTGCTGATGGAATGCCTGGAGGATGGTCTGGACACGCCAGACGAAAATGCCGGAATTCCAAAGGAAATCACCAGAGCGCATAAAGGTCTTGGCCAACTCCAGATTGGGCTTTTCTGTAAAGGTTTTAACCGGGAAAACGCCTTGATGACCTTCTTCGACAAACTGAATGTACCCGTAGCCGGTGTCGGGCCGTGTTGGGCGAATTCCCAGCGTAATCAGCTCATCGTGGGTGCCGGCATAGTCTACCGCTTGCATGATAACAGCCTGAAAATCAGCATCATTGAGAATCAAGTGGTCTGACGGGGCAATAACCATTCGCGCGTCCGGATCGCGCGCTGCAATCACATTGGCAGCCAGCGCAATGCAGGGACCTGTATTCCGGCGCATGGGTTCCGCTAAAACCTGGCTTTGGTGCAAATCGGGCAACTGGCTGCGGACCAGTTCCACATAATCTTCGTTAGTGACTACGAAGATGTTTTCTTTAGGGCAAATAGGTAAAAAACGATCGTAGGTAGCCTGCAAAAGCGATTTGCCCGTACCCAGTACATCGATAAACTGCTTGGGCTTGGCGATGCGGCTCATCGGCCAGAAACGGCTGCCAATTCCGCCTGCCATAATGGCAACGTAGGTATTCCTCATAACCCCAATTTGGGTGCAAACTTACCCTTATTTGATGACGGGCGAAGGGCTGGCGGGTACTTGCGATTTTCGGTTCAGAAAAGCAGACTTAAATGGTACTTTTGCAGGCGTTTTTGTTAAATTGAGTCTGATTAGCGGTTTGCATCCTTTAACCTCCCTGTTTGTGCTTTTTAAGCCGGGTGGGGGGCCCCGTGGTGGAGTGTGTCGCCGGTCATTATCACTTGATCGAGGTCTTTTTTTAATTATTTTTCAGGGTACAGATGGAAGTACAAGACATTCAACTGCAGGAAGCCCTGCAGGCCAACTTTGGCTTTGACTCCTTTAAGGGGAATCAGGAAGCCATAATCAAAAGTGTTCTGGAAGGCAAGGACACCTTTGTCATCATGCCAACAGGAGGGGGCAAATCGCTTTGCTACCAACTGCCGGCCATAATCAGCGAAGGCACGGCCATCATTATTTCTCCCCTGATTGCCCTGATGAAAAACCAGGTCGATCAGGTGCGCGGATACAGCAACCAGGACGACATTGCGCACTTCCTCAACTCGTCGCTGAACAAAAACCAGATCAGGCAGGTCAAGGATGACATCACCGAGCGAAAAACTAAATTGCTCTATGTGGCCCCGGAAACGCTGAAGAAAGAAGAGAACATCGCTTTTTTCCAGCAAATCCAGATCTCGTTTGTGGCCATTGATGAAGCCCATTGTATTTCCGAATGGGGGCATGACTTCCGCCCGGAGTACCGGCACATAAAAACAATGATCAATGCCATCGGCGAGCACATTCCGCTGGTGGCCCTGACGGCAACAGCAACCCCCAAGGTTCAGTCAGACATCATCAAGAACCTGAACATGATCGATCCGGAGGTCTTTATGTCCTCCTTCAACCGGGATAACTTATATTATGAAGTCCGTCCCAAACCGGACAAGGCAGAAATTCAGCGTGAAATCACCCGCTTCATCAAGGACCGGGGTGGCAAATCGGGCATCATCTACTGCCTGAACCGCAAGACCACCGAAGAGATTGCTGCGATTTTAAATGTCAACGGCATTAAAGCTTCTCCCTACCACGCTGGGCTGGAAGCCGTTCGCCGGGCCAATATCCAGGACGATTTCCTCATGGAAGAAATCGACGTCATCTGCGCCACCATAGCTTTTGGTATGGGTATCGACAAACCGGATGTCCGCTTTGTCATTCACTACGACATCCCCAAAAGCATTGAAAACTATTACCAGGAAACCGGGAGGGCAGGCCGGGACGGCCTGGAGGGCGACTGCGTGGCTTTTTACAGCCACAAAGACATCCTCAAGCTCGAAAAATTCATGCGCGACAAACCCGTAGCTGAGCGTGAAATGGGTTCGCAGTTGCTGATGGAAATGGTTGCTTATGCCGAAACCGGTACCTGCCGCCGCAAATTTTTGCTGCACTATTTCGGCGAGCAATATGACGAAAGCCAGTGCACAGAGCGCTGCGACAATTGCCGCCATCCCAAGGAGTCCATGGAGGTTACGGCCGAACTCAAAATGGCCATGAAAGCCATCCTTGAAATCGGTGAAAACCAAGGCATTCCGCATGTCGTTGACGTTATGACTGGCAAAGTGTCCCGCAGCATTATGGGTGCCGGGCACGAATCCCTGTCGGGTTTTGGCTTAGGCAAAGAGCACGATGAACGCTTCTGGAACAGCGTCATCCGCCAGGGCCTGATGCTGGGCCTCCTGCACAAAGGCATTGAAAACTATGGCCTCATCCGCCTCAATCCGGAAGGTCACAGCTTTTTGAAAAAGAGTTTCCCCGTCAGGATTTCGCTGAACCACGACTTCAAGTCAATGGCGGCGCAGGCTGAAACGGATCGCGCCGTAGAGAAGAACGTGGTCGATCCCGTGCTGCTTGATCTGCTGGGCAATTTGCGCCGAAAAGTTTCGCGGGAGAAGAAACTTCCCCCGTACATCGTCTTTCAGGATACCTCACTTGAAGACATGGCCACGCAGTACCCCATCACGATGGAGGAACTGACCAACATTACCGGGGTCAGCCAGGGCAAAGCCAGCCGCTACGGCAAGCCTTTTGTGGAGCTCATTGCCGACTACGTTGAAGAAAACGACATTGACCGCCCTAACGATTTTGTCATGAAATCGGTAGCCAAAAAGGGCGGCAACAAGATCTACATCATCCAGAACATTGACAAAAAGATCTCGCTTGAAGACATTGCCCAGTCCAAGGGCATGACCATGCCGGAACTCATTGACGAGCTGGACTCTATCGTTTCTTCCGGCACCCGCATCAACCTGGACTTTTACCTGAACACCATTTTGGACGAGTACCAGCAGGAAGACGCGCTGGAGTTCTTCCGAACTATGGAAATGGACGACCTTGAAGCGGCCTACGACGAATTGAAAGAAGAGGGCATGACCCTTGAAGAAGTCAAATTGATGCGGATCAAGTTCTTCAGCGAGATGGGCAACTAAGCCCGGCTTGCGATACCTGCATGAGCCAACTTTCCAGGCCTGCCTGAGGAGTTAGCGCTAAAGAATTTTTTTTAATCCATAGAACGCCTGACAATCCCCTGATTGTCAGGCGTTTTCTTTTTGTTCACCCAGACGCAATTTCGGGTCTTTTGCAATAAAGTTGCAAAAACTTGTCGTTTTCATGAACCGAGCAATGGTTTCGATGTTTTACCCGCTCAGAGGAAATGCTATTAACACACTTCAAAACATCCATTCGAACCATGAGAAACTTAATCCTTGTTGCCCTGGTGTTGGTCACCGGAGCCCTATCTGCACAGACAGCGCGTCTGCAGGTCATTCACAATTCTCCAGAGCCCACGGTTGACGTCTACGCCAACGGTGGTCTTCTATTGAACGACTTTGTCTTCCGCACTGCTACCCCCTTCATTGATGTAGCCGCCGGAGTTCCGATCACCCTGGACGTTGCCCCTGCTACGTCTACTTCTGCTGCCGAAGCCATTTACAGTGTTACGGTGACCTTTAATGCCGGTGAGACCTATGTGGCCATCGCCAGCGGTGTTGTCGGTGATCCGCTGACCCCCTTCAACATTTGGGTGCAAAACGGCATCCGCGAAGCAGCCCTTGCCCTTGGAACGGTTGATTTCATTGGTGTTCACGGCTCGCCAGATGCCCCCACAGTGGACATCATTGCCCGCGACGTAGCCATTCTGCTTGACAATGTCTCCTACGGCGACATCAGCGGTTACCTGACGGTGCCTGCCGGTGCCTACGTGCTTGACGTGACCCCAGGTGCTGACAACTACAACATCGTTGCCAGCTTTGCCGCTAACCTGAGTGGTTTGGGTGGAGGTTCCGCCGTTGTCTTCGCATCAGGTTTCCTGAGCGCAACGCCTGGTTTTGGCCTTTACGCTGCACTGGCTGACGGTACGGTGGTTGCTTTCCCGGTTGAAGCCCCCGTTTTCACCGACCTTCAGGTTATTCACAACAGCCCTGAGCCCACGGTTGACGTTTACGTTAACAACACCCTATTACTGGATGATTTTAGCTTCCGCACTGCTACGCCGTTCGTGCCCGTCCAGGCGTTGGTACCCGTTAAGATTGACGTAGCTCCTTCTACTTCCACCAGTGTGGCAGAGTCGATCTACACCATTACCGGTACTTTCCGCAACCCAGCGAATGACTACGTAGCCATCGCTACGGGTGTAGTTGGCGACCCGACGACCCCTTTCAACATCATTCTTCAAGGAAATATCCGCCAGAGCAACTCGCTTGGCCAGGTGCAATTGGTCGCCTCACACGGCGCACCCGATGCCCCGACGGTTGACGTCGTTGCCGACGGTGCTCTAACCCTTTTCGACAACCTGGAATACAACACCATCAGCCGCTACATTGGTGTGCCTCCAGCTGCCTATGTCATCGACATTCGCACGGCCGATGGATTGACCACCGTAGCGAGCTACGATGCTGACCTGAGCGGTTTGGCCGGTGGAAACGCTGTTGTTTTCGCCTCTGGCTTCCTGACCTCTTCGCCTGCCTTTGGTCTGTACGCAGCCCTGCCTGACGGCACCGTGATTGCTTTCCCGCTTGCCGCTCCTCGTTTGGCTGGCGAAGTGACCTTCGAAGGCTTGTTCCCCACTGTGGCTGACGAGCAAATCACCCTGACGTTGACCGGCACCACCACCGATCAGGTTGGAGTGACCGTGTACAACGCTGCCGGCCAAGTGGTCATGGCAGAAGCTGCAAACGTGGACAATGGCCGCATCACCCACAACATGAACGTCTCCAATCTGGCTCCAGGTCAGTACTTCGTGACGGTTTACACCCAAGACGGTCCCCGCACGGAGCGCTTCGTAAAGGCGCTGTAATTGCCTGGCTCCCCTTTCCTCTGAACACCCAAAAGGGCTGCCTCCTGCGAGGCAGCCCTTTTGTTATCCGGCAGGAACAACCTCTACTCTGGTTCGTGCAGAAACTGGCGGTCTTGATTCGCATCAGACTTACTCCCTCCAACGCAAGACGCTCTCCGTGGTCTTTTGAACAATGTTTTTTCATTGTTGCATTATCGTTGGAATCCGTGTCCCCACCGAGGTTAAGAAGGTTCTTTGGGTTTGCAGGAAACGATTTCCTCGCTCAAATCAATCATTAGAACCATGAGAAACTTAGCCCTTATTGCCCTGGTACTGGTCACCGGAGCCTTATCTGCCCAAACAGCCCGTCTGCAGATCATTCACAATTCCCCAGAGCCCTCTGTTGACATTTACGCCAACGGTGCCCTCTTACTAAACGACTTTGAATTCCGCACAGCTACTGCCTACATGGACGTAGCTGCAGGAATTCCGATCACCCTGGACGTTGCACTTGCTACGTCTTCTTCTGCTGCCGAAGCCATTTTCAGCGTTACGGTAACCTTTAATTCCGACGAAACCTACGTGGCCATTGCCACCGGTGTGGTCGGCGACCCGCTTACTCCCTTCAACATTTGGGTACAAAACGGCTTCCGCGAGGCAGCCCTTGCCGCCGGAACGGTAGATTTCATTGGTGTTCACAGCTCGCCAGATGCCCCCACAGTGGACATTATTGCCCGCGACGTGGTCTTTTTAATTGACGATATCTCTTACGGAGACTTCAGCGAATACCTGACGGTTCCCGCAGAAGCCTATGTGTTTGACGTGACCCCAGGTGCTGACAACTACAATATCTTAGCCAGCTTTGCTGCTAACCTAAGTGGTTTAGGCGGCGCTTCTGCCGTTGTCTTCGCTTCAGGTTTCCTGAGTTCAACGCCTGGCTTTGGGCTTTACGCTGCACTGGCTGACGGCACGGTGCTTGCCTTCCCCGAGGTAGCCCCCGTTTACACCAAACTTCAGGTTATTCACAACAGCCCCGAGCCGATGGTCGACGTTTACGTAAACAACACGCTGTTGCTGGACGACTTCGTTTTCCGGACCGCTTCGACGTTCGTGCCTGTTCAAGCTTTGGTACCCGTTAAAATTGATGTAGCACCTTCCACTTCCACCGGTGTGGAAGAATCTATCTACACCATCACCGGCAAATTCCGCAACCCAGCCAATGACTATGTAGCCATTGCTACGGGCGTAGTCGGTGACCTGACGACCCCTTTCAACATCATTATCCAGGGCAATATCCGCCAGAGCAACACTGTTGGCCAGGTGCAATTTGTTGCCTCCCACGGCGCGCCAGACGCCCCTACGATTGACATCGTTGCCGATGGTGTTACGACTCTTTTCGATGACCTGGAATACAACACCATCAGCCGCTACATCGGTGTGCCCCCAGCTGACTTTGTTATCGACATTCGCACGGCCGATGGTCTAACCACCGTAGCGAGCTACGATGCTGACCTGACTGGTTTGGCCGGTGGAAACTTTGTTATGTTCGCCTCGGGCTTCCTGTCCTCCTCCCCCTCCTTTGGTCTGTACGCAGCATTCACTAACGGTACCGTGATTGCTTTCCCGCTTGCCGCTCCTCGTTTGGCTGGCGAAGTGACCTTCGAAGGCTTGTCCCCAACTGTGGCTGATGAGCAAATCACCCTGACGTTGTCCGGCACCACCACCGACCAGGTTGGTGTGACCGTGTACAACGCTGCCGGCCAAATGGTCATGGCAGAAGTTGCAAACGTGGACAATGGCCGCATCACCCACAACATGAACGTCTCCAATCTGGCCCCAGGTCAGTACTTCGTGGCGGTTTACACCCAAGACGGTCCGCGCACGGAGCGCTTCGTGATTGCTCAGTAAGATTTTAAGTCTGATTTTTTTCTCCCTGTTTCCCCTGACAAAGGCCGTCCCTCATGGGGCGGCCTTTTCTTTTTCGGGCGAAAGGGGGCGCCCCGCGATGCAGCGGGTTTACCGGGATGCTGTTTTACGACCTTGAGCCTTTCTCCCGTTCCTTAACACATTATCCACAACGCAACACGGTCGTTGCAACAGACGGTGCAAGGGGCCCCTGACGGGTTATCTTTGAACTTCTGCCCGACCATGATCGAAACCTCCACGTACGAAATCAAGTTGCCCCAGTTCGAAGGCCCCTTCGACCTGCTGCTTTTCTTTATTGAACGGGACGAACTGGATATCTATGACATCCCGATTGCCCGCATCACCAGCGATTTTCTTGGATACTTGCACGAAATGAAGGTGCTGAACATTGATTTGGCGTCGGAATTCATTTTGGTGGCGGCTACACTGATGCGCATCAAGGCCAAAATGTTGTTGCCACGCAAGGAAATTGACGAGCAGGGCAACGAAATTGACCCGCGTCAGGATTTGGTGCAGGCGCTGCTCGAGTACAAGCGCTATAAAGAGGTAGTGGAGCAAATGCAGGACCTGGAAACCCAGCGGCGGTTGATGCATCCCCGCGGGCTGGACGCCAAGGAATTGCGCAGCATGGCCGATTCCGTGGAGCCGGACACCGATCTGGGCGACCTGACGCTGTACAAGCTTATGCGCGTGTTTCAGCGCGTGCTCGGCCGCCTGGAAGAACGGCGCGAAACACTGGCCCACCAAGTGGTTCCCTATCCCTTCACCGTGGAAAGCTGCAAAGAAGAATTGTTGGATCGCCTGAAGGCAAATCCCCGAATGGATTTTGCCGTTGCCTTTGAGGGGGTGCGCGAAAAAGTGCACGCCGTTTTCTTGTTGCTCGCCATGTTAGACTTGGTTCAGTCGGGCGAGATGCGCATTCAGGTGGGCCTGGGCTTCAACAACTTCTGGTTGGACGCCGCAGTACCGGAAGCCGCCTGAGTGTGTCGGTCTTTGTCTTGGCGGCAAAGGGGGACCACCCCAAAAAAGCCTCTCTGACAGCCCCGAGGATAGCACCGAGGATAGCCCCAAAAAAGCCTCTCTGACAGCCCCGAGGATAGCCTGAGAATAGCCCCGAGGATAGCCCCAAAAAAGCCTCTCTGACAGCCCCGAGGATAGCCTGAGAATAGCCCCGAGGATAGACCCAAGCAAAGCCAGAGGATAGCCCTAGCATAACTAGAGAACAGCCCAAAGCTTCCCAACCCCTGCACCTATTGCGTAACTTTAGCCTAAGAGGCTAAGTTAACGTCTAAAAAATACCTCGTGTTGATATGATACGTTTTTTACTTTCAGGCTGGCGCGACCCGCTTTTGCTCCTTGTTTTAACGGTGGGTTTGCATACATCGAGCAACGCCCAAACCCTGGACGCTTTTTTAAGCCATCTGGCCGCACTGCCCAACCCAACGGCACGCGAAACCGCCATCGACAGCTTTTGGGCCCAGTTGCCTGCCGTGCCCTGGATTGACGGAGACACGGCTCATTTTCTGTACCGCGGTGCAGCAACCAGCATGGCAGTGGCTGGCGACTTCAACGGCTGGAATCCGGCAGGCAGCAACTTAGCGCAGGCCTCCGCAAGCACCTTGTGGCATCGGTCCATCGTGTTTGAGCCCGAAGCCCGTCTGGACTACAAACTGGTGCGCAACGGCTCGGAATGGATTCTGGATCCGGCCAATCCCAACACGGTATCCGGAGGCTTTGGCCCCAATTCCGAATTGGCCATGCCCGAATACATCCAACCCTGGGAAATTGAAACGTATCCGGGGGTACCTGCAGGCACGGTCACCACGATGACGCTGGCCAGCACCGAAACCGGCAAAACCTATTCGCTGCAGCTCTACCTGCCCCCGGGTTACGACGATGAACGCGCAGAAGGCTATCCGGTAGCCTATTTTCAGGATGGGCACGAATATGTAGCCCTGGCCAGCGCTGCCAATATTTTTGACAACCTTTTGGACAGCGGCCTGATTGAACCGGTCATCGGTGTCTTTGTGCGACCCACCAACCGCAACGATGAATACGCCGGTTCTTTGCGCAACGCCTACGCTGATTTCTTTGGGCTGGAACTGATTCCCTACATCGACGAAACATACCATACGGTATCTTCTCCGCTCCGACGCGCAGTAATCGGCGCTTCATTTGGCGGCAACATTTCGGCCATCATTACGCTCGCCTACCCGGAGTTGTTCAACAATTGCGGGCTGCACTCCGGTGCATTTTGGCCCAATGCCTACGACACCTACAACGACTGGCTTGCCAGCACGCCCTCGCCTGATTTGCGCGTGGCGGCTGCATGGGGCACCTATGAAGGCAGCCTGGTGGGCAACATGAACGACTTTGTTGATGTACTGGCAGACGACGGCACCGAACACATTTGGGAAGAGCGTCCCGAAGGCCACAGTTGGGGCTTGTGGCGCTCCACGCTGGACGACATGCTCATCCTGTTCTTCCCGCCCGAAGGCCGTCCAGTGGGCATTGGCAACCAAAGCCTGCCCGAAGCCATCGCGCTTTTCCCAAACCCGGCATCAAAGCGTGTGTGGGTGTCAACACAGGATGGGCAAGAAGCCACGCTCCAACTCATTGATGCCGGGGGAAGGGTGATGCAGCGCGTGGCAACCACGCCGGGATCTTCCAGCACGGAACTCAACCTCAACGGGCTGGCCCCTGGCCTTTACCAGGTGTTGCAGCAATCGGCTGCGGGAGCTTCTGTGGGCCGGCTGGTTGTGCTTCCGTAAACCAGGGGCGGCTTTGGCTATTTTTGCGCTAATGAAGAATCTGTCAAAAGATGCACCTGTTTTGGTTACAGGAGCTTCCGGTTACATAGCCAGTTGGCTGGTGCGTTATTTGCTCGAAGATGGATTCATCGTTCGCGGCAGCGTGCGAAGCCTCCGGGACCCGGAAAAAACCGAACACCTGCAACGGCTTTCGGAACAATTCCCCGGAAAACTTACGCTGCACGAAGCCGATCTGCTCAAAGAAGGCAGCTTTGATCAAGCCGCGAAAGGGTGCTCGGTGGTTTACCACACCGCGTCGCCCTTTGTCATTGGCAAAATTAAAGACCCGCAGCGCACGCTGGTGGATCCTGCCGTTCGCGGCACGCGAAATGTGCTGGATGCGGCTTCTAAAAGTGGTACGGTGCAGCGCGTGGTATTGACCTCGAGCATCGCCAGCGTCTATGGCGACCCGGCAGATATCCGAAAAACCGCAACCGGGGTCTTCACGGAATTAGATTGGAACACGTCCAGCAGCCTGACGCACGAACCTTACTCCTATTCCAAAGTAATGGCGGAGAAGGAAGCCTGGAAATGCTGGAGTGAGCAAGAAACCTGGGACCTGGTGGTGGTCAATCCGGGCTTTGTGCTCGGGCCTTCGCTCAGCAAACGCATAGACGGTGCCAGCATAAGCTTCATGCTGGACAACTTAAAGGGTAAATACAAAGGCGGGACCATTGGGTTGTACATGAGCCAAGTGGACGTCCGGGACGTTGCGCGAACCCACTTTTTTGCAGGAACAAAGCCGGAAGCCAAGGGCCGCTACCTGTGCTGCGCTGTTGACATCAATTTGCTGGAAATGGCGCAGCACATGGAACAGGAATTCCCCGGAAAATTTGCGCTGCCCAAAAAACTGGTGCCCAAGCCGCTGCTCTACCTCGCCGCGCCCTTCCTTGGCCGCACCTGGAAATTCGTTACCCGCTCTATCGGTATCCCCTTCCCGACAGACGGCACGCGCTGCACTCGGGAATTCGGGTTCACTTACCGACCTTTGTCCGAAACCTATCGCGACCACGTGAACCAATTGCTGGCCGACGGTTTGGTCAAACCCGGAAAGGCGTAAAGCAGCGCTGCCCTTATTTTGCAGTCTGCGGCGCAGAAAACCCTTCAAAAACGCGCTCATGCTTACCGAACCCCAAATCATTGCAGACATTTTCAACAATGCCCGCGGCTTGACGCGCTGGTACTTGAAAAAAATGAGCGACGAGCAATTGATGGTTCGGCCTGTGTACGATGGCAAGACCTTTAATTCTGCCTACTGGGAACAAGCACACCTGGCCTGGGCAGAAGCTTTTTTGCTGATTCGCTCCACCGGTGGCGAGGTGCCGCCGATTGGATGGCTGCAACAATTCGGCATCGGGGCCAACCCGGACGCCATTAAAGACGCGCCCGATTTGGAAACGCTGCGCAGCGACTTTGCCTCCATCCACGAGACCGCCATGAACCACGTTCGCCAGCTCGACCCTGAATCGCTGGGTGAAGCAAGCGGCGTGCCGATGTTCGCGACGCGGCGCATAGCGCTGTACCACGCCATTCGCCACGAAGCCACACACACCGGTCACCTCGGTTGGTTGTGCAAAATGCACGGTGTTGGCACGGTTTAGGGACATTCCCTTATGGGCATCTCTAAAAACCCCCTAGACGAGGCTTGCCCAAATTTTACCACCAGAGTTTACTGCTGTAAATGAGCATGTTAAAATTTGGGCGCAACGCAGGATACGGGGTTTTTAGAGATGCCCTCAAATCATGCCCCGGGCCTTGAGCTCCAGGTATTTATTGACCGTCTGGATGGTCAGCTCCTCCGGCTTGGTCAAAATCGTTTGAATGCCGGCGCGGCTTGCCCGCAGCGCCATTTGCTTTTTCTGGTGCAGGAATCCCGCGGCGATGGTTCGCCGGTAAATGCCCGCAATGTCTGCGGCGGGTTCGGAGGCCGCTGCCGTCAATTCCGTGTTCTCAAACAAAACCAGCAATAACACATGACGGCGTTGCAAACGCTGGAGCACCGGCAATGCCCGTTGCAGCGCATAATCGCTCTCAAAATTGCTGAACAGCACCAGCAAGCTTCGCGCGGGATTGAGGCGGGCAAACGCGCGGTAAAACAAATCGAAATCGGCTTCCAATCCATGCTCTTCAAGCCGGTACAGCGCCTCCAGCAAGCGGGGCAACTGCGTTCGCTTTCTTTCGGCCAGCACCACCGTGTGCACCGTTTTGTCAAAACAAACCAAGCCAGCCCGATCGTGTTTGCGCAGCGCCACGTTGCTCAACACCAAACTGGCATTGACCGCGTAATCCATCAGGCTCATGCCCGCAAAAGGCAATTTCATGGAACGGCCCGTATCAATGGCGCAGTAAATCTGTTGGCTGCGCTCGTCTTCGTACTGGTTCACCATCAAGCTGCTGCGCTTGCTGGTGGCCTTCCAGTTGATCGCGCGGTGGTCGTCACCTGAAACATAAGTTTTTATCTGTTCGAATTCGTAGCTGTGCCCGATCCGGCGTATTTTCCGCAAGCCCTGCCCCTGGCTCACGTGGGCCAGCGCCAGCAATTCAAAGCGTTTCATTTGAAGCACAGACGGATAAACGGGCACTTCCTGCGCACTGCCGGATGACACGCGTCGCTCGGCTAACCCAATGCTGGTGCGCAGAAAAACATGGATTTGCCCAAAGCGGTAAACCCCGCGTAGCAGCGGGCGAATGCTGTAGCCGAGCGCAACGGTGGCTCCGGGTTGCAACAGCCCTTGCTTCATAAAATCCCGAATTTGCAATTGGAACGGGAGCTCGTCAATGAGCTGGAAACGCCAGGCCATGCGGGTGTTGTTCTGCACCGTCAGGCGAATGGCATTGTCGTCGCCGAGCGACAGCAAGCGGGGCATGACGCGGTGCGGCTTGCAGGGCCGGCCCCGCCCAAACAGCAGCGCCAAATCAACACCGAGAAACCCGCACAAGCCCGCCAGCGCCACATGCGCCACTACCAAAAGCGGGAGCCAGGCAAACGAGACCGCGTACAACAACACCAGCACGCCCAGCCCATAGAACAACCGATTGCGCAGGTACACGGCTGACCAGGCGGCGCGCAGCGCCGCCAACCCCGAGTATCGCGCTTCGACGGCGGGTTGGCTCATCGCGGTACTTCCAGCGTTTCCAGGATCTCGCGAATCACGTGCTCCGGTTCAACACCCTCCAACTCGCGATCGCTGGTGAGCATGATGCGGTGATTGAGCACCGGATAGGCCATAGCCTGAATGTCTTCAGGGGTCACAAACGAGCGCCCGCCAATCATAGCAAAGGTTTTGGAAGCGCGCAACAGCGCCAGCGAGGCGCGCGGCGATGCCCCCAGATAAATGCCCGAATTGTTGCGGGTGGCGGCCACGATCGCGGCCACGTAATCGCAGAGCGAATCGGTGATGTGCACCTGCTCAGCCAGTGCCTGTCCCTCCAGAATTTGCTCCGCGCTCAATACCGGCGCCACCTGCTCTCCGCGCAGACCGGCGTAATTATCGCGAAAGCGCCGCAGCAACTGCTGCTCCTCTTCCACCGATGGATAACCCATGCGCACCCGGAACAGAAAGCGGTCTAATTGCGCTTCCGGCAGGCGGTAAGTACCCTCCTGCTCAATCGGGTTTTGCGTGGCCACTACAAAAAAGGGCGGGGTAAGCGCGTAGGTAACGCCATCGTAGGTAATCTGGCGCTCTTCCATCACCTCAAACAAAGCGGACTGCGTTTTTGCCGGTGCCCGGTTGATCTCGTCAATCAGCACCACTTGCGCAAAAACAGGCCCTCGCTGAAATTGAAAGCGGCTCTGCGACAGGTCGTACACGGACGTGCCGATCACATCAGATGGCATCAGGTCAGGCGTAAACTGGATGCGCGAATAGTCCAGTTGCAGGCTGCGCGATAGCAGTTTAGCCATCAGGGTTTTGGCAATGCCCGGAACCCCTTCCACCAATACATGCCCGCCGCAAAGCAAGCCGGTGAGCATGTGCTCCAGCACCTGCTGCTGGCCGAGCACTATCTGGTTGATCTGATCGCGCACGCGATCCAGATTTTGGCCAAAGCGGTCCAGGGCGTCTTGCGAAGGGCCTTTTTGCGCTTCGCGCGCGAGTTGATCGTGCTCGGAGGGGTTCTGGTCATCCGTCATAGGTCAGGTACATTTTTCGTAAAACTGTTGCAGCTCGCGGTGCAGGCGAAGCAGCGAATAATCTTGAAACTCGTAGCGAGAATCCAACTCGCTCAACCGCCTGAACAGCGATCGCACCGATGCTGCATCAATGCCAGTCAAGCTGATCAGCCGCAGCGCGGTTTCTTCGGTCAGTCCCGGTTGCCGCAGGTGAAAGCGCTCGCGAAGAAAACCCATAAAATGCTCGCGCATCATCTCGCCGATGGCGCGGTGGTCGCTGCGCTGTTGGTAGTACAGCTTGGCCACGGTATTCAGGTATTCCAGGCTCTGGTTGCTCTTTGGGTTCAACAGGGGAATGGCTGCCTGCCTCCTGCGACTGCGGAACACCAGATACAGCAGCCCGATGAGCAACAACAAGTACCACGCCATGCGCAACGCGGGGTGGTTCAGCACAAACCGCAGCGGGCTCTCCGCGGGTTGATAAGGTGTTGTGGTGTTGCGGGTTCCGGCATCCCAAAGCAAATCGCCGGGCGTCAAGTGCGACAACACCCGTTCGGCATAGTCGCGGCCATCGGGCTGCACCAGGTAAAAATTTGCGAGCGCCATCGGTGTGGTGAAGATCAACATTCGCCCACGGCCAACAGGCAATTCCACCAGGTTTGCGCCCCGGAATTTGTCTTGCCCTTTTGCCATGCCTTCTGCTAAACCGAGCGTGCGCACTTCTGGAAAAAGAATGCGCAAGCTGTCCGGTTGAATCAGCGACCAGGGAAAAGGCTCGTCTTTGTTCCACACGCGGTAAACCAGTTTGTGGTCTTCTGCCGTTTTAAACGGTGCCTGCGAAAAATTCAACCGCAGCGCGGGCAGTTCCAACTCCATGTGCCAGTCAGGCTGGGTTAGGGTGATTTCGGCCGTGAAAAAAGTGTCCATGCTGGCCGGCGTCATTGCTTCAGCATAGGGCAAAGTGTCCA
>CAYSDI010000008.1:21764-58052 GCA_964429745.1 uncultured Chitinophagales bacterium
GCCGGCGTCATTGCTTCAGCATAGGGCAAAGTGTCCACGCTGGCCGGCGTCACTTGTTCGGCGTGGGGCAACCGGCTGCTGTCCAAGCCGGGCAAGTAGTCTGGAAGCGCCTCATGCGCCAAAAAGACCGTGTTGCCCAGCGCAGCCCAGGCCGCCAGACTGTCCAGATCAGCGGGGCTCAATCCCGAATGGTGTCCAATAGAAAAGTACGTGCCCGCGAACGCCCGCAAATCCAAGTCAGCCGGGGCCTGCGTGACCATGCTTCGCTCCCCGGCATTAAATGCAGGAAGCAGGTGGTACAGCACCGACATACCATACGGATTGTTATCTTCATGCGCATAGCTCAAATACCAGCTCCAGTTTTGTCCGGAACCGCGCAGGCCAATAACCAGCGCAGCGATCAGCAAAACGCCTCCACCAATAAGCACCAACCGCTGCATGGAACTTATGCCGTTCACGATTGCTGTGTTGGGTTGGTTAGAGAAGATTTGGAAGGCGCTTGCCGAATGCGTTCCAGAAAGGCACTAAAAAGCGGGCTTAATCGCTCGGCATCCTGACGGCTCACTGCCGCATCTCCGTAGCGCGACCATTCAAAAACACCGCTCAAGTGCCGGTAAAGCATACGCAGATCGCCATGCGCCCCTAGTTCCTGCTCGTAGTCCCGGTTGGTTTTCTCCGGTCGCCAGACGATGCGTCCGCTTTGGCTCAGGGAGCGCATGACCGCCAGAAACTGGAAGCGAATAACATCGCGGAAGCGTTCCTCGCGCCATGCCAGGTCCAGTTGTGCGTCAAAGTCGCTGTCCAACAAACGGCGGGGATCATCTGGATCAAGCACCGTTCCAACCTGAACTTTAGCCGGATTCGCCGCGGGCGAAAGGCGCCGGTACACGAGCCACAGCAGCAAAAGCAGCAGGCCGCCGAGCAGCGAATACCCCAGCACAACCAGCAGGTCTTCAACCCAAGGGGTCCGTCGCGATGGTGCCTGCTGGCTAACTGTTGGCTCTTCCGGTGCCTCGTCGCTGTAGTTCAACCCCTCGGTGGCTTCGCGCCAGGAGGATTCATCCAGTCGCCGCAGCGTTGTGGTGCTGTCTGATGCCTGGCCAGATACGTGGAACCTGCTCAGGCAAAGCGCGAGCAGCAAGCCAAGCATAGGAAAGTATCTGGTCCAGGTGTTCATAGTCAAGTCCAGCGGTTGCTCGATTTTCCGAACCCTTCGACCCGCGCTTTCAAGCCCTGGCTTTCACTCAGTTCCAGCGCGTGAAAATAGTACCCCACCAATACGGCCAGGCTTAGGGGCAGGAGCAAAAAGGCCGCAGCGTAGGTTTGAAAAACGAGCATAAACGTAGGGAGCCGGCGCATAACCGGCTCTGCAAAAGGCAGGTTGGCGTGAAGGATGTCCAGGAAAAAACCCGACACCGGAGAATTGACCAGCGCCATGCCGACCACGCTGAACATAAGCATAGACCCAAAGCCCGCTACCAACGTAGGGATATCAACCCGGATTAAGTGCAGTGCGCGAACCAGCGATGTCCAGGGCAGGCTGCGCTCCCACCAGGCTGAACAGATCCAGAGGATACAAAGCGGAAAGAGCAGGGCAAAGGCGAATGGTCCCCAAAAGCCGGGAAGAAACAACGGCAGTTGTGCGGCAGCCAAGGGAGCCAATACCCCCAGCCAGCGAGGGGTGCTGCGGCCAATACCTTCTTGACTGGCTTCGGTCGTGCGGTTCGGAATGCCGGGATAGCCCGAAAACAAGGTCAAAACCAACATGGTCAGTAAAAAAAATCCCAACAGGTTGATTGGGGCCAACCAGGGTGCTGCGTTGTAGTTGCCAAATTGGGCGGTTAAGCGCAGGTAGTGGTCTGCGCTAAACAGGAATTGAAAAGGACTGTCGGTCGTGAAGCCTTCGGTTAAAATTAAGTGGTGATTCGGCAGGCGATCCATCATCGCGGCGGCCAGGAGTCCCAACCCCACAGCCACGAGCAAAACGCCGCGCAACACCAATTTGTAGATTCGCCCGAAATGCGCAAACGCCAACGCGAACAATTCGCCGGAACTGCGCAATCGGTTGAGCGAAAAAGGAATGCTGGACCGCGCGGGCAGCGGCGCCGGCGCTGCGTCCGCCAGCTTTCCGCTCCTGGCCAATCTAAAGGGATACACCACCAGATAGCCGAGCACCAGGGTTAGCCAGCCCAAAATAGCCAACAGCCGAAGGGCATCCGGAAGTGCCGTTTCTCGTGTAATCCAACTCTCCAAAAAAGCCGCCATCAAGGTCATGAGCACGACAGGGGCCATGAGCCGTAAACCACGCACGGCAGAAAGTCGAAAGGCCTGCATCCGGGTCAAAGTGCCCGGGAACGCGATACCGCGACCCATCGTCAACCCGGCTGCCCCGGCCAAAACCATGGCGCTAATTTCCAGCGTACCGTGCTGCCAGATGGTCAAGGCGGAATGGCGGAACAAATCATACTCAACAAAAAAGTATTGAAAGGAACCCACCATAATGCCGTTGTACAATACCACAAACAAAGTACCGATGGCAAAAAGAACCCCCGAAACAAACGTGAGCACATCCACCAGGAGGTTGTTAAGCAAAATCCGAAGAAACATATCAATAGGCTTGCTGTCTTTGTAGACCTTCATCGGGTCGCCGGCCTCGATGTTGTCGCGCGTCATGCTCACATAGTCAGGGCCCAAAATCAATTCGGCAAACCCGGGGTCCTGCACGCTCGACAGCAAGCCAATGCACAGCGCACCCACAAAAACCAAAAACGAAAGCAGCAAGTCCAAACGAGCCGACCAAAGTTCCCTTGGCAATTCCAGCGTCCAAAAATTGCGGATGCCTGCCCAGGTCTGGTGGCGGTTGCGGTAAACGCGCTGAAAAATTCGCTGCGAAAGCTGGTTCAGGTAAGCCCGAACCGAGCGATTGGGATAAAAGGTCTGCGCGTAGGCCAGGTCTTCGGTGATCTGTACATACAAATCCGTCAGCCGCCGTGGCTCCGGTTTTGGGCTGTTGAACAGCGCCTCAAATTCCGTCCATTTGGCCTGGTTCTGGCGGATAAATTCGCTTTCGCGCATGGGAAGGAAATCCGCTGGCAACGCCTGACTTCGCAGAGCTGCCGGGTTTTGGCTAAAGATAAGTTTCTTCTCTTCCGCCTTGAACTCCGTTCGCTAAAAAGCCGCAGCTTTCGCGCGCAGGGCCTTATTTTGCGGGCGAAGGGCTTTCGTTCTCGCAACCAGGTTGCGCGTGGTGCCCGTCTCCTTTCGCCCGAAATTGACCGAAATTGCAGCCAGTTGCCTGATCCTACCCCCCGCTGAAAACCGCCGATATCCATACGCCGCAACAAGTAGTGATTCGCTACGAGCTGGCTTCGCTTCGCGAGCGCATCATGGCCTTTTTTCTGGACCAGGCAACTATCTGGTTTGGAATATTTGTTATATTTATCTTTATATTGCTAATTGGTGCGGACGAATCTCGCGCTATGCAATTGTTGACGGCATGGCTGGTCATTATCGTCTTTTGGAGCTACAGCCTGTTGATGGAAATTCTGCTGGATGGGCAGACGCTTGGCAAGCGGTTGATGGGCCTGAAAGTGGTGAAGCTAAGCGGCGTTGAACCTCGGCCTGCCGACTTTGTGATGCGCTGGATGTTCCGCCTGTTGGATATTTGGGGCAGCCTTGGGGCCCTGGGATGCCTCATGATTGGGACCACGCCAAACGCGCAGCGCATGGGCGATTTGCTGGCTGATACCATTGTGATTCGGCTGCGCCCCACGCAACACGTGGCCTTGCCGGCGCTGCTGCGCATGCACGAAACCAAAGCGGAGTCCGCGTTGTACAGCCGGGCCGGGCGCTTTACCGAAGACGAAATGTTGATGGCCATGGAAGTCCTGGACCGAGCAAGACGGCACCCCAACCCCACCAACCGCGCCCTGTTGAGCGAGCTCAGCGCCAAACTCGGGCAGGAATTGGCCATGTCGGCAGTGCCGGCCGACAAGGATCGTTTTGTCCGGCAGGTGATTCGCGATTATGTATTGCTGACGCGGTGAGGGGCTCTCGCCTCCACACGCTCCAGCGCCTTATCTTTAGGGTAGGCTTGCTAAAGGGTGCTCCTAAAAACGCTGCCGCTCGCTACCGACGGTCAATCCAGGTGGAACGAGGACGGCACACCCGAGCCCGCACAACCAGCATGGCGCTATCCTACCGTTGTGCAGGAGCCGCAGGCTGGCTCCACCGATGAACCCGCGCTCAACGTGTTTTTCCGTTGGCCCACCAACGAGATTTGGTTCCAAACCCACAGCAAATTCAGCTCCAAGCTATGGTCCGCGATCTGTATGGGCGTATTTTGGTAGAGCAGTCTGGCAGCAACCCTTGGATGACTTGGCCTGTATCGGATGTTCGCAGCGCGTTGTTGGTACAGCTTCGGTGTTGGAACGATCGTTCCAAAATAGTTCGAATCGTGCCGTACTGAGGGCTGCTGTGCGAAACACCCCAACCAAAGCGCTGCCCTCTATCCAGGATGACTTGCCCACACGCCAACCGCTTTTCCACAACAAATTATATGTTACATCGCACCTTTACGTTTTTGGTCTTGGGATTCCTGAGCACATGGGCACACGGGCAAACCACCGTAGGCACCTTGTTGTACCAGGACAGTGCGGAAACGGGTTACCTGCTCATGGCACCAGCGGTGAGCGACGACACTTGGCTCATCGACAATTGCGGGCGCGAAGTGCATCGTTGGACCTCGGATGCCCCTCCGGCCCTGGCTGTTTATTTGCTGGATGATGGCAGTTTGCTCCGGCCCGCCAGGGTGTCTAACACCTTTGATGCAGGGGGGACCGGCGGCCGGGTTGACCGCATCTTGTGGGATGGGCTGACGGCGTGGTCCTTTCTCTATTCCAGCGACACGGGCCATCAGCACCACGACATTCAACCACTCCCCAACGGCAATGTGCTCTTGCTGACCTGGGAAAAACACAGCGCGGCCGAGGCCATCGCCCTTGGGCGCAAGCCGGAAACCCTGCTGGATGAGTTGTGGTCGGAAAAGATTGTGGAAGTGCGCCCCACCGGGCCTGCGAGCGCGGAATACGTTTGGAGCTGGCGGTTGTGGGACCACCTGGTTCAGGACCAGGACCCACTGAAACCCAATTTTGGCAACCCCGCTGCTCACCCCGAGCGTGTGGACATCAATTACCTGCTTAATGAAGGTCCGTCGTCCTGGCGCGATTGGACTCATGCCAACAGCGTGGATTACCACGCCGAATTGGACCAGATTCTGATTAGTGTGCGCAATTTCCACGAAGTCTGGATTCTGGACCACAGCACAACCCGCGCGGAGGCGGCGGGCTCCAGCGGTGGCAGCAGCGGCAAGGGCGGCGACCTGCTCTACCGCTGGGGCAACCCGCAGGCGTATGGTCGCGGAGGTGCCGCCAACCAGGTTTTATACCAGCAACACGATGCCGCATGGGTGCCTCAGGGCTATCCCGGCCAGGGAAACATTACGGTGTTCAACAACGGCAAAGGTCGGCCCGAGGGGGTCTTTAGTACGGTGGAAGAGTTTACGCCTCCGCTTGCTGGTGACGGCAGTTACCTTCTGGCCCCCGGCGCTCCCTATGGGCCAGCATCCACCTCCTGGACTTTTGTAGCCGATCCACCGGAGTTGCTGAACGCTAAAAACCTTTCCGGGGCTCAACGCCAACCCAACGGCAATACCCTGATCTGTGCTGGTGCCACAGGTGATGCCTGGGAGGTAACGGCAGACGGCACGCTGGTGTGGCGCTATGTGTGCCCGGTCAATGCTGGTGGTCCCGTTGCTCAAGGCTCGGTGCCGTTCAACAACCAATTGTTCCGCCTGCCCCGCTACTTGCCAACGCATCCCGGCCTCTCCGGCAGAATTCTTTTACCTGGAGAGACCGTCCAAATTGAGCCCTTTGAGCCTGAATGTGATATTCTAGGTACGGGTTTAATCCAGCCTGTGGCCGTTCAAGAAGATTTTATCCACCCCAATCCTTTTCTGGACTTGCTCTGGGTAAACTCCCCAAGTGGTCTTAACTTTCGGTTGCGCGCCATGGATGCTACCGGTCGGCTGGTTTACGACCAACTGTTGACCGACAGCGAAGAACCCCTTTCCACCGAAACCTGGCCTGTGGGGCTTTACATTGTACTGCTTTTTGATACCGACCAACACTTGATCGGGCGCAGAACGCTGCTCAAAGCTGAACGCTGACGACGACCGCTGCCTCTAACCGCTGCCTCTAACCGCTGCCTCTAACCTCTTACTCTAACCGCTGCCTACAACCGCTTACTCTAAACGCCGACCCCCTTCTGAAATGAAAAATAGTACCCTATTGCTTGCCCTGGCCCTTCTGGCTGGAAACCTGACGTTTGGCCAGACGCGTACCGTCGGGCTGCTTTCCTTTGATCACGAAAAGGCGTTGCCGGGCTATAACCTCCATTTCCCGCACAACCAGGGCAATGCTTACCTGCTGGACAACTGCGGGCAAATTGTGCACCGCTGGGACGATGCCGTGTACAGGCCCGGAAACGGTATCAAGCTGATGCCGAATGGCGATATCGTGGTCTGCAAGGGCAGGAATGCCTTTTCTAACCCGACTTTTCACGCTGGCGGAGGTGGGGAGCTAATAGAGCGCCGCGATTGGGACAACAACCTGCTTTGGCAATTTGTGTACAACGATGCGCAATTCCGCCTGCACCACGATATGGCGGTGATGCCGAATGGCAACGTCTTGGCCATTGCCTGGGAGGTAATTGACAGCGTGGACGCTGTAGCCGCGGGTCGCGATCCTGCTTTGCTGACAGAAACTAACCTTTGGCCGGACAAGGTAATTGAAATTGAACCGGACGGGGGGGGGGGAGCCACCATTGTCTGGGAATGGCGCGCCTGGGATCACCTGGTGCAGGACTTTAACCCTTCGGCTCCCAACTTCGATGTTGTGGGCAACCGACCTGAGCGCATTGATGTAAACTACGATACGCAAGACGGCATCGCCGACTGGCACCACGCCAACAGCATTGACCACAATGCAGACCTGGATCAGATTCTGCTGTCGGTGCCTCACTACAACGAAATCTGGATCATTGACCACAGCACCACCACGGCAGAGGCCAGCGGAACCATCGGCGGGCTTGCTGGCAGCGGCGGCGACTTGCTCTTTCGCTGGGGTAATCCAGCAGCGTATGACCAAGGCGGCCCGAGCCAGCAGAAGCTCTTTTTTAACCACGACGCCCACTGGGCAGACCAGGAACTAACCAGTGCCAGTGCGGACTACAACAAAATCGTGCTCTTCAACAATCAGGTGGGCGTCGACTATTCGTCCGCGCATCTTCTGATTGCCAACTTCGACACCTACGAATGGGACTACCCCATTTCGGGAAGCACCTGGGGTCCCTCCGGCTTTGACTGGACCTACGAGCGCCCGGTGCCTCAGGACATGTATTCTTCTGGCCTCAGCAGCATGCAATTGCTGCCCAATGGCAACACGCTGATTGCATCGGGCCGCCAGGGCTATGCGTTTGAACTGACCCCGGATGAAGAAATTGTATGGGAATACGTCAACCCCATGGAAGGTGGAAACCCCGTGGACCAAGGCACCGTGGTGCCATCTGGTGCCAATCAGCTCTTCCGCTTTTTGCGCTATTCAATGGATTACCCGGCGTTTGACGGTCGGGATCTTACGCCCAGCGGCTTTTTGGAATTGCTGCCTGATCCGGCGTTCTGTGCCTTGCCCACGGGTCTGGCCTCAGCCCCGGAATCCGGCGTTCGCCGCATTTTCCCCAACCCCGCTCACGACCTGGTCTACCTTGATTTGGACCCCGCTGCTGCCGGGCAGTTGCTCCAGATTTTTGACATCGGGGGAAGGGCAGTTTTTCAAACCACAACGCAAGGCACACGCATGAGCATCGCCGTGCAACACTGGCCGACGGGCACTTACGCCATCCTACTGAACGGCACAGCCGCTGGCCGGATCGTGCTCGTAGATTGACGAGAAGCCCTTTCGACCTGTTTTTCTCAGCCCCTACACGAGCTTCTAAAACCCCCATTTACGAGGCTCGCACAACTTTTAACGCTGGAGTTTACTGCTGTAAATGAGGATGTTAAAAATTGTGCCTTTCGAAGCAGGTGGGGTTTCTGGAGGTTCCCTAAGCTGGTTTGAGCACTTCTAATTCGCGCCCCACCTTAATAAAGGCGGCGATGGCGCGGTCCAGGTGCTCGCGGCTGTGGGCGGCAGAAATCTGCACCCGAATTCTGGCCTGGCCTTTGGGAACCACCGGGTAGTAAAAGCCAATGACGTAAATGCCTTCGGCGAGCAAGCGCTCGGCCATGGACTGGCTGAGGCGGGCATCGTAGAGCATGATCGGCACAATAGCGTGATCCCCGGGTTTGATGTCAAAGCCGGCCTCGGTCACCTGCTCGCGGAAGTAGCGGGTGTTGTCTTCGAGCCTGTCACGCAGCTCGGTAGTTTGGCTGAGCAAGTCAAAAACAGCAATCGAAGCCCCGACAATGGACGGCGCCACCGTGTTGCTGAACAAATAGGGGCGCGAACGCTGGCGCAGCAATTCCACAATTTCCCGCCGGCCGCTGGTGAAACCGCCAGAGGCGCCGCCCAGGGCTTTGCCCAACGTACCGGTGATGATGTCGATTCTGCCCATCACCCCGCGGTACTCGTGTGTTCCCCGGCCAGTTTTTCCCATAAAGCCGGAGGCGTGGCATTCATCTACCATGACAATGGCGTCATAGCGGTCAGCCAAATCGCAGATTTTATCCAACTGGGCAACCGTACCGTCCATGGAGAACACCCCGTCGGTTACGATAACCCGGTTGCGCTGCGCTTGGGCTGCCTGGAGCTGGGTTTCCAAATCGGCCATGTCATTGTGCTCGTAGCGGTAGCGTACCGCTTTGCACAGCCGAACCCCGTCTATGATGGAGGCGTGGTTCAGCGCATCGGAGATGATGGCATCTTCCGGGCCAAACAGAGGTTCAAAAACCCCGCCGTTGGCATCAAAAGCAGCCGCGTAAAGGATGGTGTCTTCCGTTCCCAAAAAGGTGGCAATCTTCTGTTCCAATTCCTTGTGGATGTCTTGTGTGCCACAAATAAACCGAACCGACGAAAGCCCATAACCTCGCTGATCAATAGCGGATTTGGCCGCCTCAACCACCTGAGGATGCGAAGACAGACCGAGGTAGTTGTTCGCACAAAAGTTAAGGACCCGGCTGCCGTCAGCAAGGGTGATCTCCGCGTCCTGCGGGGAGCAAATGATCCGCTCTTTTTTAAACAATCCGGCGGATTCAATGTCGAGAAGTTCGCTTTGGAGGCGTTGGCGTAGGCTGTCGTACATGGTAGGCTTAGGTTACAGGGGCAGGAGGGCCCAGAAGGCCGATCAGAAGATATTTTATTTTCAGTAATCCCCTAGAAAATCGGGGAAGTTTTTTGGTGAAATTATCCCAAGTTTTCGGTCTGTCGGGCTGAATTCGTGGTCAAAAAGTGCCTTTGCGGCCTACCAAGTTACGCTGGAGTTCTTTCTTTCAAGCGTGTGCTCCAATTCATATGCTGCTTATCGCATGGCGGAAAACCACGGTATTTTACGCGTCACAAAAACCGTATAAAGTATTGTGTTTTGTGGCTTTATGGCTTTTCATAATACCAAAACAATCCTTCTTAAATGCTTGTCACACAAGTCTATAAGTGGACATAGCAGCCAAAAATATGTCGCAGCAGCGGGCGCGAAATCTTCGTTTCTACACAGGCACTCCCTACCTTCATGAACGCAATCAGGCTGCGCTTTCGGTTACTCTGCGCACCGCTCGCCCCTCCTGGCGACCATCACTCCTGGCTTGTTATCGCTGCAAGGCGAGTCAGTGCAACAAAAAGAGCCCTCCAATAGAAAACGGAGTGTTCCAGGCCTGGCTCCCTTCCGGAAGTGATTTCTTCATTGTTTACTCTTATCAAACAAGAATGACATTGTTTACCCCTGCGCTGCGACTGGTTGCCATCCGAGTCGCCTATCTTTTAACCCTTTTTAGCGTTTCCACGCTCCAGGCCCAGTCGGGCTGGGAAAGCGGCTGCGGGAATGGTCATTACGACCTTGCCGGAGCCGGTATAAATAACCTGGCCAGCTATGCCTTAGCCATCCCGGATGGCTTGAGCGCCGACAGCATTGTGGTGGAGGTTGTGGGTAAGGGTGCCGTCGTGCCTACCCTTTGTACCTTTTCCTCCGATACAGAAGGCGCCGCGGCTGAGTCCGGCAATAGCCTGACGAAAATTGGCAGCGGGTCGCACCTGACCACCGTTTTCCGTCGCACCATGGCCCCGGCATCGCAGATCACCGTTGCTACAGATGATCCGGCCAATACGTGGTCCGTAGTGGCCTACGTCTACCGCGCCGATGGCTCCGGGCAGTCTTCTACTGGCGAATACGCCAACTATTACATTTACCGCGCAAACTGGACGGCTTCCTACTCCCTCGCTCCCGCCTCCGCCGTCCGTGACATCACCGTTCGCATCCCGATCACCGATCTGGACGCCGATACGCGGGTTGCTTTTGTTGCTGCTAGTGCCGGTGGGGTTAGCGCGAGCGAAACCGTCGCCATTTCTGATTTGGGCGAAAGGCTCAGAATCGTTGAGCTGGTGCTGAGCGGAGTTCCCGCAGAGGCTACCTCGGTCGACGTTCAAGTTACCAGCCCGAACCCAAGCACCGGTGGTGCGCACGGCGACTCCTTCATCTTTGGTGTAGGCATCAGCAGCCGTTGCGACGGTGACTTCTCGCTGGTCTGCGATGGTGGACAGCGCCTGGAAATCATCGGTGCCGGTGCAAAAGACAACCCAAGCACCTCGCTCCCCATCAGCGACCCGGCCAGCATTGACCGGATCGTCGTTGAAGTGGTAGCCAAAGGCACATCGTTGCCCGAATACTGCACGTTCTCTTCAGATGCAGAAGGTCCGGTTAATGTGATGGGTACTGATGTTCCTCCAACCGGTCTGGGCACCGAAGCAGTGCGCGTCTTCCGCCACACGATGGCCCCTGCGAGCAGCATAACTGTTTCTACGGACGATCCCGAGAACACGCAGTCTGTGGTTGCCTATATATTCCGCAACGAAGACGGAGCTGCAGCCGTTGGTCATTTTGCCAATACCTACCTGTTCCGCGATGACTGGAACCATACGTACCCGATTGCAACCGCCGACGCTCCGCGCGATGTAACCCTGATCGTTCCCATTTCGGAAATTGACCGGGTTGGTCGTTACGCTGTTATTCAGGCCACGTCAGGTGGGGTGAGCAACAGCATCACCATCAACACCTCTGACCTGGGCGATTACCTGACCATCGCGCAACTGGTGTTGCCCGCTGTACCAGGTAGCGCTTCCAGTGTTGACGTTACCGTATCTTCTCCTATGCCAAGCAGCGGAGATCCGGGCGGCGACTCCTTTATCTTTGGTGTGGTTGTACAAACAGACTGCGGCAGCGCTTGCGAAGCCCCGGCTTTTACCGACTTCAACTTTATCACCCCAGTCTCTCCTATTGTAACCTGGGAAGCGGTTCCCGGAGCTATCCGCTACGAAGTTTGCGGACGTCTGGTGGGTAGTTCTGTCTGGCGCTGCCACACCCGCACGGTCAACTTCAAGCGCTTCTTCAACATGATTCCCGGAATGGGCCACGAGTTGATTGTCCGGGTCATGTGCGCCGATGGCAGCATCAGCGAATACAGCCCTGCCGATACCATCTACCCCATGACGGCTCGCGAAGGCGAAACCATGCTGCCGACCCTTGCGGAAATCTATCCGAACCCGGCAGCACACGAAGTGTTTGTTTACCTGAACAGCGCAGAAGGTAAAACCCAGGTTGAACTCCGCGACTTGTCCGGCCGCATTGTGGCCATGGACCAGGCTGGTGAAGGCCAGGAACTGATCCGCCTGGACGTTGCAGAATTGCCTTCCGGCATGTACCTGGTGCATGTGCTGAACGGCGAAAGCAGCCGCACCGAGCGCTTGCTGATTGCCCGATAATCCGGCATTACCCGCCTTACCCTTTCCCAAAAGCAAAGCCCGACCTTAACCGGCCGGGCTTTGTTGTTGCAGGCTGTTCACACGTAAAAAAATCACCCTATGTAATTTTCGGCACGAATTTGGCGTTGATGCCCAGCGGACTGATGCCCATACTTCAACCTAACAGGACTGATTGAATGCTTCGAATGCCGGGTCCGGCCACTAAATCGCACTCCATGAAACGCCTCCTTCTTGCTGCAGCGCTCTTTTTTACCGCCACCCTGCTTTCCGCCCAATCCGACTACCAGGGCGCCTTTGGGTTGCGCGCAGGCTCTGGATTTGGCTTGAGCGGTAAGTATTTCCTCAATCGGGATTTAGCGTTGGAAGGGCATTTTACCAGCAGGCGGCGGGGATACGAACTCACGGCCCTCGCGCTAAAACACCGCGATATCGGGTGGCAGCGCGACTTTAACTGGTTTTACGGTGGAGGTGCCCACGTGGGCTTTTCGGAATACACCGATACAGAATCCGGGCTGGACCGCACACAAACCACGGTCGGTATTGACGGAATGATCGGGGCAGAGTACACCTTTCAGCCCATTCCGCTGAACCTGGCGCTGGATTTCAAGCCAGAGATCAATTTCACGGGGGCCAGCGGCGTTTGTTTGCTGTGCGGGGCCCTGAGCATTCGCTACGTTTTCCAGTAGGACCTCAGCAGCTGCGCAAAGACCAAGCAGCGCAGCAACAATTTACCCTTCTATCCTGTTGTGCGTGCCGTCGCAGAAACAGCCTTTGGCGCTCTGGCGGCAACCGCACCAGGCAACACGCTGGTCGGCTTCAAAGGTTTGCAGCACCGGCTTGAACCCGGTATTGAGGTGTGACCCATCGCAAAAGGGCTGCTTCCCACTTCGACCACAAGCGCACCAGGCATAGGTCTTTCCGGCTTCGACTTCCATTTTATACGGGCCTTTCTGGGCCATAACCGGTTTGGGTTGGTCGGACATAGTCTTGCTATTAAAAGGTCTGTTTTGGAGCTAAAGCCCTAATTGCTGGCTATTTCATCGCCAATCCCAATCAGCTAATGCGCATTAGGTTGGGCATGCCCAAGGTCTTGCGCAACTGTTCAAGGGCACTTTCCGGCATGCAACGCCGCTCAATTTTGCTGACGAGATAGGCCCGAAAGGATTTTTCCTGTTCGAAGCTTCGAAAGCAACAAGAGCAGCGGTCTAGTTCAAACAAAAATTCCCTCATCTCGTCTGTACTCAGCTCCCCGTCCAAAGCCAGGTACATCTTAAGAACAACCTTGTTGCAATCGTGCGAAGTCATGGCATTACTCATCCCTCATCTGTTTTCTTTAAACCCCTGATTGGCGGCATACGTCTTCAGTTCTTCCTTGAGCATGTTTCTGGCTCGATGGAGCCTGGACCGCACCGTACCAATCGGGATGTCCATAATACTCGCAATCTCCTCATACGTAAACCCTTCAATATCACACAACAATACAACAGTTCTGAAATCTACCGGCAGGTTATTGAGGGCGATCGTGACTTCGTCGCCCATCAGTCCCTGAAAAATCTCCTGCCGGAGGTCTACGTAACCGCTGTAACTGGCATCTTCCCGATCCTGGTAGTGAACGACCTCTTCGTAATCAATGGGATCGGGTTGTCTCGCCCGTTTCCGGTACTCATTGATGAAAGCGTTCTTCAGGATTCTGAACAGCCATGCTTTCGCATTGGTTCCTTCCTGGTAAGAATTGATGAACCGGTAGGCCTTTAACAACGTCTCCTGAACCAGGTCCTGCGCATCGACCTCATTGTACGTCAGGTGAAACCCAAAGTTGTACAGCGTGTCCATTTGCGGAACAAACTCTCGCTGAAACAAGGCGTCTCTGCGATTCTTTTCTTCTGGACTAATCTCTGGGGTTTCCAAGGTCTGGGGGGGCAAACTAAAGCAATCAAAAGCAAAGAGCGCAAAGATAGGCAAGACGTCCGGGCATTCCTTCCTGTTTAACCAGCGGCTGTGTGGCGGTAATCTTATCTTTAACGGGCGAAGGGGGGCCGTTCATTCCGCACCTTTCGAACTAAACCCATTCCCTGGTATCGATCCGCGACGTCCCCCTGCGCCAGGCAACTCCTCTCTCCCTTTGCGCTTGCCCCTTCCATTTTCAGCTACTACCCTCGCGCTCCTCGCGATGGGCTTCGTCCTGGTTGGGCTGGTCAGTTCCAACCTGTTGATGAGCATGGGCACCATCGGGCTTTTTATGCTCGCCTTGTTGCAGCTTGATCTGGGTCAAAAACTGAGGCGCTTTCTGCACGATCCGGCCCTGCTCGGCCTCACCGCCCTGTTTTTTCTCTATTTGTTGGGTGGGCTTGGAACGCAGGACCAAGCCTTCTGGCTAGACAAGGTTCGGATTAAACTGCCCTTCGCTATCCTTCCCTTCGCCTTTGTAGCGCTCCCCGATTTATCTGCCAAAACGCTGCGGAACCTTATGGCTGCTTTTGTGGGGATCACGGCGCTGAGTGTCCTCGTGGTTTTACTTCGGTACGCCGTTCAGCCTGCTGAATATGCGCAGCCTTATATCCAGGGAATGGTTATGCCCACTCCCCTCAACCACATCCGGTACAGCCTCGTGGTCGCTTTTGGCCTGGCCGTTTCCATCTGGCTTGCAAAGCCTTCAGAACCTGCGCCAGGAGCGGTGTTTCGGGTGGCGGGTCGGGTCTTACCCCACCGTTGGTTATGGTTCATTCCCGCTGTTTTTCTTATGGTGTTTTTGCACATCCTGGCGGTCAGGAGCGGTTTGCTGGCAGCCTACCTGGTGGTTGGTTACTTGTTGATTCATGCCATGGTCAGTCGTAGACAGTACGCACTCGGGCTGGTGTTGCTGGTGGCTGCACTCGCTTCGGGTTGGGCAGCGCAGGAATACTTCCCCACCCTGCGCAACCGAATTTCTTATGCGCGCTACGATCTGGAGCAGTATTTCCGCGGCGAAGTGAACCCAGACCTATCGGATGCCAAGAGGATTGGCTCCATCCAGGCAGGGCTGCAACTGCTGGCAGAAAACCCGCTGACCGGTGTGGGCATTGGCAACATCAAGCCAGCCCTCAAAACGGTTTACCAAGAGCACTTTCCGGGGCTGGTTGAAAATAATCCGCTGCCTCACAACCAGTTTGTTTTGGTGGCTGCCTGCACAGGACTCCTTGGGCTAGCTGCGCTGTTGTGGGCGCTGGCGGCCCCCTTCTTCGCCCCCGGCATGCTGCACAATACACTGTTCATTTCGCTGCAGTTGGTTATGTTGCCATCGATGCTCACCGAAGCCACGCTCGAGACTCAGTACGGGCTAACCATTTACTTGTTCTTCACGCTGCTGTTTCTGCGATATTGGTCTGTTTCGCCGAAAACGAAAATGGCTGTTTCTAACCCGCGCTCACACAAACCTATTCCAGCTTCGACTTCCCCATGGCAAAAAGACGCCTAACCGCCATTGTTCCGGTCTTCAATGAGGTCCATAACCTGCGCGATGTGCTGGAGTCTGTGCGTTTTGCCGATGAAGTGATGGTGGTGGATTCCTTTTCCACAGACGGCAGCGCACTCCTTGCTGAATCGCTGGCCGACCGGGTGGTACAGCGAGAATACGCATACAGCGCCAGCCAAAAGAACTGGGCCATTCCCCAGGCGGCACACGAATGGATTTTATTGGTGGATGCCGACGAACGGGTACCCGAGGCCCTTCGAACAGAAATTACTGCCTTGCTCAACCGAGAATCGCTGCCTGAAAAAGCTTTCTGGATTCAGCGCCGCAATTGGTTTTTAGGCAAACGCGTCCGCTTCAGCGGTTGGCAAAACGACCGGGTCATCCGACTTTTTCACCGCGACCTGCGCTACGAAGACAAACGGGTTCACAGCGAAATCTTCGCGCCTGGCGGCGTCGGTACCTTGCAAAACGAGCTCCACCACAACACTGCGCGGAGCATGGAGGCCTACCTTGAAAAGTGGAAACGCTACGCCCGCTGGAAAGCAGAAGAGGCCTTTGCCAAAGGCGTAAAACCTGGCTTCGTGCAGTTTTTTCTGGAGCCCCCCTTTCGTTTCTGGCGACAGTATTTGTTGCAGGGCGGCATTTTGGACGGCTGGACCGGCCTGGTAATTTGCGGACTAGAAGGCAGCAGCGTTTTGCTCCGCTACTTTTACCTCTGGGGAATGTGGCGCGAAGCCGAAGCAATGGCTCGAACTGCTAAATGACGTTGGCGGCCCGCATGGGCTTGGAGAGAAGCCCCACTACCCACATTCTTAAAGGCCTGAAGGTCCCTGAGACTGAATCAACAAAGGCTTCACGGTAGAGCGATCGCTGTTGCCAACCTTGAGAAAATACACGCCAGGGTAAAAACCACTCCAGTCCATGGACCAGCGCTGAACCGGAGCCAAAAATTCACGGTACTCCTGAATCATTCGGCGACCAGCCGAATCAAACAGTTCAACCAAAATCAATTCGTCGCGCGGACCGGATAAAACAATCTGAAACGAACCATTGCTGGGATTGGGGAATAAAAACTCCAGCGTCGTTCTCTTTCCAGACCGGTCGGCGCACACATCTGTTCTGCTGACGCGCTCGTAGAATTTGGTCTCGCAGTTGTCACAAAAAAGCGAACGCAGAAACTCTGCCATATAAACTACTACGGTATCGTCAGAAACTGCACCGTGACCCTGGCCAATATTTTTGTACAAAACGTGGCACTGCCCAAGACGCTCCATTTCAGCAGCGATATCGCCGGATCCATAAACATCAATAAACTTATTCGGAGCATAACAATGAAAAATAGCTCCGTTCGTGTAAGGTACCGTAAGATCGCAGGTGCCGTGAAACATAAGATTAGGTATGTTTTTGCGACTCAACACGGCCAGATTGTCCAGCGCTGCCGACTTGGTCACGATAGCTACCGGATTGAACGCATGGCGATAATCATTGCCAGATCCGTCCAAAGGTCCCAGCTCCTGCGATAGATACGCTCCCAAATCCCCTTCCGTAGAGTATGTCGCAAACATGGCGGCGCCACTGCCTGCACTCGTTCCGAGCAGGACAATCTGGTTGGTGTCCATGGCCCAGGATTCGCTGAATTCAACCATCCAGCGGTAAGCCGCCCGCACGTCTTGCGTAGCGCGATACACCGCCCGCATGTACAGGGCCGTGTCGGCAGCACAAGAATCAGCCGCAGGCCATCCCAAACGGTAATCTGCCGCCACAAAAACATAGCCCCTTCGAACAAAATCGATGGCCCATTCTCGTCCTTTCTGGTTTGACTTTGACCCCGCGTGAAATCCCCCGCCGTGCAAATACAGAATTACCGGGCGAAGGGCTACCGTATCCAGAGCGGGATTAGGGTAATATACATCCAGCTTTAGCGCTACCGTATCGCCGAGCCAATCCAGCGCCTTTCCGTATTCAAGATCAAAATCCAGCCTGACATCTGCTTCGGCAAAGAGTGTATCGCCCACCCCATAGCGGCCCTCTACACAATACTGGGCGCGCGCATTCAGTGCAGTAAACAAGCCGGCCAAAACGGCGATTAGAACGCAAAGTGTTTTCATCTGAAATGGGAAAAGAAAGATACACCTTACCTGGGTATGGTTTAGAGTTTAGCGAGCCTATTGAACAAAGGAGTCGCCCAGAACCTGCTCGGGCAAAATCGATAAAGCACAGGAAAAATGGCCTTCCGGACAGGCTTTCGCGCCATGAATGCCTTTGGAACAACACGGGGAAATACTGAATACCACGCGGCTTTGGTCGGAAAGGGGTCCAAAGCCCAACTCGGGGCGCGTGCTGCAAAATACCGCCGTCACCGGGGCATTGACCGCAGAGGCCAGGTGCAGGGGTGCGCTGTCGTTGGTGAACACGTGAACCGCCCGTTGCATCAGCGCCGCCGTTTCGCGGAAGCGCAACTCGCCGGCCAGGTTCACTGACCCGGGTCGGGAAGTAGCCAAACGCTCGCAGAGCGCAACGTCTTCCTTTCCCCCAACCAAAAAAACCGATAGCTCAGCGGGCAGCAAGGCCAGCAATCCGACCCAACCTTCTTCGTGCCACTGTTTGGTAAACCAATTGGATGCCGGCGCGATAACTATTGCTTTGCTCGCGCCCACCAGCGATTCGGCCCGGGCAAGTTCTGCCGGCCCCAGATGCAACTCGGGCCTGCGCGGCGCGCGGACTTTGTCGTGCAACAACTGCCGATTGCGCTGCACCTCATGCAAAAAACTGCCGTTGTGCGGATGCGGAATCCGATGTTCCACCTTTTTGTCAAAGGTCAGGGACCAAGGATTCTGGCTAAAACCCGCACGGAAAGACACGCCGGCCCGCCAGGTCAAAAAACCGGAGGAGGCATAGCGTTGCAAATTGTAAACACGGTCAAACTTTTCGTGCCGCAATTGTCCGGATAAAACCAACAGCTGCTTATACCGGTTCCCGCGTTTGTCCCAGGACCACAAGCGCGCCAATCGCTGATTATCCGCCAGGATGTCTTCGCAACCCCGGCGCACCAACATGTGCAGCTCGGCATTCGGAAACGCCTCAGCCAGGTCGGCCAGAAAAGCGGTTGCCAGAATGACGTCGCCGGGAAACGCAGTTTGGATCAGCAGAATCTTCACGGGCCGAGGGGGACCGTGTTCAGCACGGCTTTGGAGACGGGTTTCGAATGACCGAACCGGACCAACCGCAGGCTCCGGGCCCAAGCGCTGGCGGTATTACCCAAGCTTGCGCTTGACTTCGAACTCTTCGTAGCCCTCAATGATGTCGCCGACGCGAATGTCGTTGTAGTTAGCGATGTTCATGCCGCACTCCATACCCGCAGAGACTTCCTTGACGTCGTCTTTGAAGCGCTTAAGCGAGGCAAGCGTGCCGCTGTACACCACAATGCCGTCGCGGATCAAACGGACCTTGGACTGGCGATTCATTTTGCCTTCCAGGACGTAACAACCTCCGATGGTTCCCACTTTGGTGATCTTGAACACCTCGCGAACTTCGACGTTACAGATGATCTTCTCTTCGATCTTGGCGTCGAGCATGCCTTCCATGGCCGCGCGGATCTCCTCGATGGCGTCGTAGATGATGGAGTACAGGCGAATCTCCACCTGCTCCTTCTCGGCCAGCTTTCGGGCGGCCTGAGACGGCCTTACCTGGAAGCCCAGGATAATGGCATCTGATGCGGTGGCCAACAATACGTCCGACTCGGTAATTTGCCCCACGCCTTTGTGCACCACATTGACCTGAATCTCTTCGGTGGTGAGCTTGAGCAAGGAGTCGGTAAGTGCTTCGACCGATCCGTCCACGTCGCCGCGGATGATGATGTTGAGTTCCTTGAAAGAACCCAGGGCCAAACGGCGACCGATCTCGTCCAGGGTGAGGTGTTTCTGTGTGCGGATGCCTTGTTCGCGCTGAATCTGCGCGCGGCGACCTGCAATTTCTTTGGCTTCCTGCTCGTCTTCGAAGACGCGGAATCGCTCCCCTGCCTGCGGAGCTCCGTTGAGCCCCAACAAGAGCAAAGGTGTGGAGGGACCGGCTTCAATCACGGGTTTGCCGCGCTCGTTGAACATGGCCTTGACCTTGCCGTAATGTGAACCGGCCACGACCATGTCCCCAACTTTCAGCGTACCATCCTGAACCATCACGTTTGACACATAACCGCGGCCTTTATCCAACGATGCTTCTACAATGGAACCCATGGCCTGCTTGTTGGGATTGGCTTTCAAATCCAACAATTCCGACTCTAACAGGATCTTGCCCAGCAAATCGCTGATGCCCTCGCCGGTTTTGGCGGAGACGCTTTGCACCTGGAACTTTCCACCCCAGTCTTCGACCAGAATGTTCATCCCGGCCAACTGCTCTTTGATTTTCTCCGGATTAGCGCCTGGCTTGTCAATCTTATTAATGGCGAAAATCATAGGAACCCCGGCAGCCTGAGCGTGGCTGATGGCTTCCTTAGTCTGGGGCATAACCGCATCATCAGCTGCCACCAGGATGACGGCAATGTCGGTGACTTTGGCACCCCTTGCGCGCATAGCGGTAAAGGCTTCGTGACCCGGTGTATCCAGGAACGCGACGCGCTGGCCAGATTCGGTCGTGACTTCGTAAGCGCCGATGTGCTGGGTAATGCCGCCCTTTTCGCCCGCTACCACATTGGCCGAACGGATGTAGTCAAGCAACGACGTTTTACCGTGGTCCACGTGGCCCATAATGGTCACAATCGGAGCGCGGGTTTCCAGATCGTCCGGGCTGTCTTCTTCTTCTTCTGTGTCTTCGTCACCGGCGGCATTGGCGTCAATGAATTCCACCTGGAATCCAAATTCGTCGGCTACCAGTTCAATCACCTCAGCGTCCAAACGCTGGTTGATTGAAACAAAAATGCCCAGTCCCATACACGTTGAAATGACCTGTGTTGGCGAAACGCCAATCAAACTGGCCAATTCAGCGACGGAAATGAACTCGGTTACTTGCAACATGCTGTCGTCCTGCGACGATGCGGCTTCGTCTGCGCGGACCGCATGGTCATCGCGCTTGGCCTTTCGCAGCTTGGAACGGGTGCTCTTGCCTTTGGCACCCCCCCCCAGCTGAATCATGGTCTTTTTGATCTTCTCGCGGATCTCCTTCTCGCTAACGCCTTCGCCCGGCTTGCCGGTCTTGCGTCCTGGAGGAGTTCCTGGTCGGGCAGCACCCCCACCCCCCGGACGAGCACCTGCTCCTCCGCCGCCACCGGTTCCCGGTCGCGCTGTTCCGGGACGCGCTGCGCCGCCCCCCTGACCCCCCGCGGGTCGAGCACCTGTTCCAGGCTGCTGACCGCCGGCGGCCGGCTTATCTGTGCGCTGAATGCGCTTGCGTTTGCGTTTCTGCTCCATGGATTCGCGCGGGCGATCCACAGGCAGTTCGATTTTACCGACAATTCGAGGTCCGCCCAACGTGACTTTTTCCGGTCGAATAATGTCGCTGTCGTCTTTAGGTGTCTCCAGAAGACGCACCGTTTCGGCACCTGGCTCTGGCTCTGGTTTTTTTACCTCGGGCTGGGGTTCAATGGCGGCAACCGGCACTTCTTTCTTTGGAGTTTCTGCTACCGGAGTAACGGCGGACGGGGCCGCGGCTTTCTCCGCCTTTGGAGCAGCCGCTTTGGGCTTCTTTTTGCCGGCATCCAAATCCACCTTGCCAATAACCTTGGGCCCGGCCAAACTTGTTTTGGGCGTCGCCGTTTCAGCAACCGGTGCTGGTTCTGAAGGCGCGCTTTCCGCGACAAGAGCTGGTGCAGGTGCGGCCGCGGGCTCCGGTGCTTCAAATTTGGCTTCCTTCTTGGGTGCCGGGGCCTCTTCGGTTTTGGGCGGGGCGGTCATGACTCCCGCATTGCCCACGGAGCCTCCCACCAAACGGCTTTGGATCAGGACGTCCTCCTTCTGTTCCTCCCGCTTGTGCGGGATATGCGCCTGTCTTTCATCCAAGGCCACTTCTTCCCGCTTGCGGGTGCCAATGGAGATCTGGTCGGCTTGCTCGCGCACTCCCTTGTCTTTGTGGAAGGCTTTGAGCAGGACGCCGTACATATCTTCCGAGAGTTTCGAGGTCGGACGGTTTTCCACGTCGTACCCGCTTTTCTTCAGGTGTTCGACGATGGTGGCCGTGGCCACATTAAACTCTTTGGCTGCTTCAGCGAGCCGAATGGTCTTGATTTCGGGCATAAAAGGTTGACAAAGTTACCACTTTCTCAGGGTTCGTCGTCGAACTCGGCACTGAGAATGCGCAAGATTTCCTTGACCGTCTCCTCCTCCAGATCGGTGCGGCGCACCAATTCTTCCGGAGCAAGCGACAAAACACTCCGGGCCGTATCGCATCCGATGGCCTTGAGTTCGTCAATAATCCATGCGTCAATTTCATCGGTGAATTCCTCCAAATCCACGTCGTAGTTCTCGTCGTTAGAGTCGCGGAACACATCAATGGTGTAGTCGGTCAGGCGGCTGGCGAGCTTGATGTTCAAACCGCCTTTGCCGATGGCCAAGGAAACCTGGTCCGGAGCGAGGAACACGCTGGCTTTGCGCGTTTCCTGGTTCAGTTCCATGCTCGTGATCTTGGCCGGGCTGAGTGCCCGGGTAATGAGCAACTGGATGTTGTTGGTCCAATTGATAATGTCGATGTTCTCGTTGCGCAACTCCCGCACAATGCCGTGGATTCGCGAACCTTTCATGCCCACGCAGGCACCCACGGGATCAATCCGGTCATCATAGCTCTCCACCGCCACTTTGGCGCGCTCGCCTGGCTGGCGCACAATCTTGCGAATGGTGATTAACCCGTCGAAAATTTCGGGCACTTCCAACTCCAGCAACTTGGCCAGGAACGCATTGTCCGTGCGGGACAAAATGACCTGCGGAGTGGTGGCGTTTTTCATCTCCACGGCCTTCACCACTGCGCGAACCGTATCGCCTTTGCGGAAAAAGTCGGCGGGAATCTGCTCCTTTTTAGGCATCACCAACTCGTTGCCTTCGTCGTCCAGCAGCAGAATTTCCTTCTTCCAAACCTGGTAAACCTCGCCGGATACAATGTCGCCGACACGCTTGCTGTACTTCTTGTAGAGTTCGTCCTTCTCCAGCTCCAACACCCGGCTGACCAGGGTTTGCCGGGCAGCCAGGATGGCCCGACGGCCAAAGCTCTCGATGGTAATCTCCTCAAAGGTCTCTTCGCCAACCTCAAAGTCAGGCTCGATTTTTACCGCTTCGGCGAGGGCAATTTCCTTAACCGCATCTTCCACTTCTCCATCCGGGACAATGATGCGGCGATGCCAGATTTCCAAGTCGCCCTTATCGGTGTTTACGATAATGTCGAAATTGTCATCTGTCTCGTACTTTTTCCGCAGCAAGGTGCGAAAAACGTCTTCCAGCACCCGCATGAGCGTGGGGCGGTCAATATTTTTAAACTCCTTGAATTCGGCGAAGGAATTGACTAGCTCTGTGCTGTTCATGGTGTTTGCGTATTTACAGTCTGCACGTCACTTAGAATTCAAATTTGCGCTTGGTTGATTTAATCTGGCTGAAAGCGATGGGAGTCCGCTCGGTTTCCGGAGCGATGCCCTTGTTTTTGGTGTCTTTTCCTGCTGGCAGTTTTGCTGGCAGTTTTCCGGGCAATTTTCCGGGCGAAGGGCCCTGGGCGCTGCTCAAAAACCGGTCCAGAACAATGCCTTCTTCGCTGCTGTCTGCCAGGATGCCGTCCAGCTTGCGGCCATCCAGCAGCAACACCTCTACCAGGGCTCCCTGGTACTTTTTGTACTGGCGAAGCACTTTGAACGGATTGTCCATGCCCGGTGAGGACACCTCCAAAATGTAATTCTTCGGAGTTGCTTCGCCGTGATCCAGTTGAAACTGGAGGTAGCGGCTCACCACCGTGCAGGTTTCAATATCAATGCCCGGCTTGCCCGCATCGCGATCCAGGTAAACTTCAATGCGATGCTGGGCAGGGTTCTGCTTGACATCCACCAAAAATGCACCCAGCTCCTCGAGCTTGGGTTCCAGCCATTCGGCGATTTGGTCCGCCAGACGTTCCATGGGCAATTTCCCGTTCAAACCTTTAGGCTTGTCCGTTCCATCATCCCGCAAAACGCGTTGATTTCCAGACAATAAAAGAGGGGACCACTGGGTCCCCTCGCTTAAAGGCGGGGTAAAGATAAGCAATTGCCGGTATGGTAGGATGCGCTGTTGCGCGCCGCGGTGATTAATGTCACCAGGCAGTGGCTGTTTCCATCAGCTTGATTGCAGGGCAAAGGCAGCACTTTTATAGCGCAATCATCCAAAAATGCATTGCTATGCGCCTGAGAACCATCCTTTTGCTGCTGTTCCCAGGGCTTCTGGCCCTCACAAATTCTCCAGGACCGGGGCGCCGCGCTGTATCCATCCAAGTCCACGCGGATTCCCAAGTAGCCATTGAAGGGTCAAGCAACTTAAAGGCTATCCGCTGCGTGGCCGGAACTGTGCACTTTCCTAAAACAATCCTTGCGGACTATCATTCAGGCAGTTCAGTACTGAATATACACGACGGCAAAATTCTGCTAGACGTTTTGGCCCTTGACTGCGGAGCCCGGGCCATCAACCAGGACATGCAAGAAACCCTCAAAGCGGAGAAATACCCCCAAATAACCCTCGAGATCCTCTCCGTGCAGTTGCCAATGGGTCAAAATGACCTCATCCAGCCTTGGCAAACCTGCAAAGCCCAGACCCAAGTGCATATGGCTGGCGTTACGCGCAGTGAACCCTTTGTATTTCAAGGGAAACGCCTCGGTGCTGGCCACTACCGCGTTACGGGCAGCCACGAGATCAAGCTGTCCAACTATTGCCTCGAAGCCCCAAGCGCCATGATGGGGCTGATCAAAGTGGATGACTGCTTTTTGATCCAGTTGGACCTTATTTTCCAGGTTCAATAGCACCCCCGCCCCCCCCAAGTCTTCGAACACGGGTTTAGCACCGTTAACATTGACTAATTTTGGTTAACGAAATGTTAATTGATGCAAATGGCCCCCTCAGCGCTGTTAATTTCGTTAACGGTCTGAACCCAGGCCGCCCGGAGCGCTGTGCCCCTTCCCCCGATGAATGTTTACAAAATCTGGTTGATTGTTGTCCTGATGAGCGCTGCCCTGATCGGCATCATTCTCGTTCAGGCCTATTGGGTCCACAACGCCATCACCTTGCGCAAAACAATCTTTGACCAGCAGGTCAATGAGGCGCTTAACAGCGTGGTGGATAAAATGGAGCGCCACCAGGCGGCCAGTTTAATAGACGAGCACATCAGCCTGCTCAACCTGGACGACCTGTCGTTCATCACCATTGATTCTTCGCTGGTTGGCCCCGGCATGGCCGACACACTGGTCGAAGAATTGCTCAGCTCCGGCGAGCTCATCGCCCTCAACGGCGCCCTGGAACAGGCTTACACCGAAGTGCCCGGTTCTGCTCCGGCCTCCATGCCGCGACGGCAACCCACCGATCCGTTTGGTATTGGAAACACGGTCTACGAAATGCAAGGCGAAGAAGACGCGCGCATGCTGCCCGCCCTGCTGCTCAACGTGGAGCAACAGATTTTGGCCAACATCCAGCAGTTTAACTCGGTCATGGACCAGGTTTTGGTGGAATTGGTCCGCGGTCAGTACGGCCCCACGCGCAGCATTGATCCAGAGGTGCTCGATTCGCTCTTGTCGGGGGAATTTGTCCAAAACGGCATTTACACGCCTTACACCTACGGGGTGCTGATCAGCCAGGAAAAACTGCTGACTACGGCCGTTGACGATACTGAAAAAGAAGCGCTCCTGGCCAGCGCCCACCGCGTTAGCCTGAGTCCGGGGAACATTTTTACCCGGCCCGATGAGTTGTACGTCAGTTTTCCACGAGAAAAGGAATATGTGCTCAAAAGTTTGTGGACCCTCTTGAGCGGCTCTGTCCTGTTCACGCTGGTCATCATCCTGGGCTTTTCCTACACCGTCCACGCGCTGCTGCGTCAAAAGAAACTCTCGGACATCAAGACGGATTTCATCAACAACATGACCCACGAGTTCAAAACGCCCATAGCAACCATTTCGCTGGCGGTGGACTCCATCAACAACCCGCGCATTATCGGCGACCAGGCGCGCATTACTCAGTACACCGGCATCATCCGGGATGAAAATAAGCGCATGAACGCCCAGGTGGAAAAGGTGCTCCAAATGGCGCTGCTTGACCGCAACGAAGTCCGGTTGCACAAAGAGCGGCTGGACATGCACCAGATTATTCAGACCGCAGTTGAAGCCATTTCTATCCAGATTGAAAACAACAACGGCCGCATCGTCACTGATCTGCGCGCCAAAAAAACAGGCGTGAGCGGCGATGAAGTTCACCTCATCAACGTCATCCAAAACCTGTTGGACAACGCCAACAAATACACGCCCACCGACCCCCTCATTCGCGTTGAAACCTGGAACGACAAGCACGGCATTTTCGTTTCTGTAGCCGACAACGGCATCGGCATGGACCGCGAAACCCAGCGCCGAATCTTCGAGAAATTCTACCGACTGCCCAAGGGCAACGTGCACGATGTCAAAGGATTTGGTCTTGGCTTGAGTTACGTCAAAGCCCTGCTTGACGCACACAACGCTTCCATTACCGTCAAGTCTCAACTCCGCGAAGGCTCCCGGTTCATCATCTACCTGCCCAACGTCACATGATCAGCAACACCACCCTCCAACAGACCTCAATCGCAAAGCCTATGAGCCTAATTAAGACCCGCATTCTGCTCGTTGAGGATGACCCCAACTTCGGCACGGTCCTTAAGGACTACCTGAACATGAACGACTACGAAGTAGAGCTTGCCAACGATGGGGAGAAGGGCTGGAATGCCTTTGGCCGCAGTCCGTATGATCTCTGCGTACTGGACGTCATGCTGCCGAAAAAAGACGGCTTTACCTTGGCCGCCGACATCCGCCGGATCAACCTGGATGTGCCCATCATTTTTCTCACGGCCAAAACCCTGCAGGAAGACGTATTGGAAGGCTTCAAGCTGGGTGCCGATGACTACATCACCAAGCCCTTCAACTCCGAAGAACTGCTGTTTCGCATTCAGGCAGTGCTCAAGCGGGGCAAAGTCAAACGGCAGGATGATCGCAAGACCTATGACATTGCCAGCTACCACTTCAACTTCAAGTCGCGCATTTTGAGCCGCAACGGCGTCGAAAACAAACTCTCGCCCAAAGAGGCGGAACTCCTTCGCCTGTTGGCCAACAACATAAATGATATTACGTACCGCGAAGACGCGCTCAAATCCATTTGGGGCCGCGACGACTATTTTACTGCGCGCTCCATGGATGTGTTCATCACCAAATTGCGCAAATACCTCAAAGAAGACCCGACCATTGAGATCGTTAATATTCACGGAAACGGCTTCAGATTGAACGTGGAACCGGAAGAATGACACTCCGTTGACACGCCCGCAAAAAAGTTGACCAAACCGTGTGGAATCGGTAGTGGTTTTGCATCTAATTCGCAAAAACACCCCACTATGAACTATTCCACGCGGCTATTTTCCTACCGTGGACCCGCCCTTGCGCTGGTCCTGATCGCCCTTTTTGTTACCGGCATAGCCAGTACGATAAAGACTAATGCACCCCTTGCAAATTCCTCCACCGATACGGGCGCTATTTCCGGAACAGTGACGGATGAAGCTGGCGAAGGAATCTCTTTTGCCAATGTTGCTGTTTACCAGGGCGACTTGCTGGTTACCGGCACGGCTACTGACTTTGACGGCCGGTATTTTATCAGCGGTCTTGCGGCAGGCACGTATGATTTGGAGGCTTCATTTGCAGGAAACAAGGCTAGAGTCACTGGTATTCTGGTTTCGCAGGGTACTGTATTCCTTGACCTGACGTTGAGCACGGAAATTCAGCTGCAAAATGTCATGATTGAGTGTCCTATGCCCTTGGTAGACGTTGAACGCAATGTATCCGGGGGCGTGGTCAGTAAGGAAGAAATTAGAAATTTGCCTGCCCGCAATGTCCAGAGCATCTCCGCCACGCAAGCCGGCGTGTATCAATCAGACGAAGGAGCCGGCTTGAACATCAAAGGCTCCCGGGGTTACGATACCGAATACATCATTGATGGCGTCAGGGTTTCAAGCTCTGTCTCGATGCCCAATGCCAGCCGCTCGGATCGCAAACGCAATAACGCGGAGGCCGATTTGGTCCACAACACGGAAGAATACGACCGCATCGCAGAGAACAAGTTTCTGGAAACCATTGCCAATCCGCTGTCAACCTTTTCCATTGACGTGGATGCTGCCTCGTACGCCAACGTGCGCCGCTATCTGGACAATGGCCAACAGCCGCCCGCAGACGCTGTGCGCACCGAAGAGCTGATCAATTACTTCAACTACGACTACCCGAAACCCAGCGGCGAACATCCCTTTTCTATCGTGACGGAGCTCTCCGAAACGCCTTGGAATCCCGAAACGCAGCTCATTCATATCGGCCTGCAGGGCAGGGACATTGACCGCGAAAACCTGCAACCGTCCAACCTGGTTTTTCTGCTTGACGTCAGCGGATCCATGGAAGCCGCCAACAAACTCGGCCTGGTCAAATCTTCCCTTATGAAACTAGTAGACCAGCTCGGGCCTTTAGACCGCGTGGCCATTGTGGTATATGCCGGAGCAGCGGGCGAAGTGCTTCCGTCCACCGCGGCAAGTCAAAAGCAAACCATCCGGCAGGCGCTCACGCAACTCAGCGCCGGCGGATCAACCGCGGGAGGCGAAGGCATTCAACTGGCCTACTCCATCGCTGAAAAAAACTTGTTGACGAGCGGCAACAACCGCGTCATCCTCTGCACCGATGGAGACTTTAACATCGGGGCCAGTTCCGACGCCGAAATGGTGCGGCTCATTGAAGAGAAACGCAAGTCCGGCATTTTCCTTACCGTTTGCGGCTTTGGCATGGGCAACTACAAAGACAGCAAACTGGAGAAAATTGCGGATGCCGGGAACGGCAACTACTTCTACATTGACCGCGAACAGGAAGCGGACAAGGTGTTCATCAGCGAAATGCGCGGAACCCTGTTCACCATTGCCAAAGACGTCAAACTTCAGTTGGAATTCAACCCAACGGTGGTCAAATCGTATCGCCTGATCGGCTACGAAAACCGGATGCTCGCCAAAGAAGACTTCGCTGACGACGCCAAAGACGCGGGCGAGCTCGGCGCAGGCCACACCGTGACGGCCCTCTACGAAGTCACCTTGTTGCCGCCCGGCGAACGGTACAACCGCGGCGACCAGCAAGAGCAAATCCGCAAACAACCCGATCAACCAACAGAAGAGCTGCGCTACCAGCAAACCACCATCAAACGCGAAGCGTACAGCACGGATGAAATCCTGACGCTGAGCCTGCGCTACAAAAAGCCGGACGAGTCCACGAGCAGGCTAATTGTTCACCCCTTGCGCGACCAGCGTGTTCCCCTTCAGGCCAGCTCGGACAACTTCCGCTGGTCGGCAGCGGTAGCCGCCTATGGCATGGTGCTGCGCAACTCCGAGCACAAAGGCAGCGCCGATTTGGACCTGGTCCTGAAACTCGCCTCCGGGGCAAAAGGTGCAGACCTGGAAGGCTACCGGGCTGACTTTCTGAAAATGGTCCAGGACTCCCGCAAACTCTTTGCTTCGCGCTAACCGCTCGGAGCTCTGGCTCCGCAGCATCGGCGCGCGCACAACTCGATGATGTGGCGAAAGGGAAGGCGTTCTTCGAAAGGAGGGCGCCTTGCCCGTTTACAGCCCTACCGCTCGATGACAGGGCACTTTCAGAAACCCCAAATCAAGCCTACTGCTTTCCACAATCCACGCGTGCACACCGAAGCCCTGCGGACCGCACAAGCCGCCTAACTTCGCAGCAATGCCAAAACCGTTTCCACTCCTGTTCTTCTGGTCGCTTGTGCTGCTCGGCAGCACAGCAGGCAAAGCTCAGCCGGCAGAAAATACACCGGAAGTCTGGCTGTGGAAGTTGGTCAGTGAAACAGGGCAACCCCCGACCTACCTCTTCGCTACCCTTCATCACGCTCATCCGGCTTTTCTGGATGCGTTTTCGCTCGTGGAGCCTTACCTGCAAAGAAGCCAGGCCTTCGCCGGCGTTTGGCCCGCCGATGCCCTAAGCAAAAACGAGTTGCTCCGCTTGAGCCAGCGCGGCGATGCCAGCGCCATTCGCAAAGTGTACCGCCAGCCCGAATTTGAGGAATTGGACCTTCTGATCGGCGAGCGATTTGGTGACGCGTTGCTTTCTTACACCTCCTGGCAGCCGCTCTACCTGCGGCAATTGCTTCGCGATGCAGGCCGAAAAAGCGGTCAGATGCGCTTTATTGAAGAAGACCTGCACCTGCTTGCCCGCGGTTATGGCTTGGAGACGCAATCGCTGGTCAGCCCGGCAACTCTGGCCGACCTTATGCAGGCGGTGCCCTTGCAAAACCAGATAGACCTGTTGAAAACCTATGGCTCCCAAGCCTTGACCCAGGATGATGGCCTGGATCGCCTGGCCGCGCTTTACGCTCGTGCCGATTGGGAGGAGCTAGCCAAGGCCAGCCGTGTTTTAGAGGGCGAAGTGGCCGCAGTGCGCATGCTCGACGGTCTTGCGCTAATGACGGCCACCGGCGTTCTGGAATCTGCTTATGCGCCCGGACGCTTTCTGGCCGTGCCCGCAGAATTGTTGGGCGGACCCAACGGCCTGTTCGTCAGATTGGGTGAATTAGGCATCTCGCTCAGCCCTGTGGCACTGCCGGATTATGGCGAAAAATTGAAAGCCGGCCTGCCAGCCTGGGTGCTGGAAACACCAAAGGCCGCGCTACCCGAGCCAGCCGCCGTGCAAGAACCTTATGTCGAAGAGGCTCAGGTTCAGACCCCAAATCCCGAGCAGGATTTGGCCGGTGAACCCTTGTTCAGTTCGCTCGAAAACCGCATCGCAAACAGCACCCCGGAATACCTGGCCGATCCCTTTAAGGAGTTGACTGAATTCTCTGATCTGGACACAGCTTTTCTGCGCCAATGGATCCGCTACCAACCGCGCGAAAAAGACTTTGAAACCCGGCTGCCTTTTACCCCGGAAATCGTGTCCAACACGTTCCGCGCCGAAGGCGGGGTGGTAGAAGTTCAGATCTACCTGCTCAACGATCCCGTTTCTTCGCTCTATTGCCTGATCAGCCGCAACGTGTACCCCAAGCCCTTCGAACTGACTGATCCTGCGCGTTTTTTTGACAACGCCGTAGAAGGCACGCGCACCAAATTCAACGGCTTTGTGCTGGCGCAGCGCCCCGTTTCCACGCCTATTTACCGCGGGCGAGAATTTGTGCTCAGCCTGCCGGAAGGCCAGTACCTGCGCGGCCGCACCTTGTTGGTAGACAACCAATTGTATCAAATCGTATGCATCGGCGAAAAAGACGCAGCCTGGAGTGACGAAGCGGAAGTCTTCCTGCGCTCGTTCAAGCTTCCGCGCGCCAACGTTCGCACCTGGGCCCACGTAGAAAGCCCCAACTTCCGCGCCCGAATGCCCCTTACCCCCATCACCGCCAAACGCTCTGTCCAAACCGCCGGAGGTCCCGTTTTGGTAGACCTCTGGTCGCTTGAAGACCCCTTGAGCAAAATCACTTATTTCATGAGCACCAGCCATTACCCGGCAGAAGTGGCCAAAAGCGAAAAGGAGTTCATGGAGCGGATTGTGGAAGGCACGGTCAGCAACCTGGGCGGTGTCCTCACGCAGGATGAAAAAATTAAACTGGGCCGTCACCGGGGAAGGGCCATCGCGCTGAACACAGCGGAGAAACAGTACCGCATTCGCTTTTTCCTCATAGAGGGAGATTTGCACCAGATCATGGTGGCGGCCGCTGACAACAAAGTGACTGGCGCGGATGCCGAGTACTACCTCAGCACGTTTGTGTTTCAGTAGGTTGAAGCCTCATAGACCCGCGCTTCAACACCCGTCAGCCAAAAAGCGCTCGATGCGACTCACCACCAAGTCAGAGTTTCCCAGCGCGTGCCCCAACCCAGGTAGAACTTCTGCCGCCACTAAACCCGGTACCTGCTTTTGAGCGCGATGCAGAACAGCCCGCGCGTCAAACAGCGCGTCGCTCTCGCCGCACAGGAAAAGGGATGGGAAGCGCAGAGCCGCCAATTCGCTCGGGGCAAAAACATACGGTAACTGCGCACCGGGCTTGAATCCCTGAAAGGAACACTGAAACATTTCCGCAATTTTCCTCTGGACACCAGGCGGGAATTGATCCTGGGGTCCCAGAATGTTGGTCCGGACAAAATGATCCGTGTTCCGGGCACTTGGCTTAAGGATAGCGCGGCCAAAAGCCAAGGCTGTTCGCGGCGTTAAACGCAATCCGGTAAAACCGGCAGGTCCAAGAAAGACGACGCGGCGGATGCGCTCCGGCATCACTTGGGCAGCCTTAACCCAAAGAAATGCCCCGAACGACATGCCCACCCCGGTTACACGCTCTAAAGCCAGTTGATCCAGCACATCGCCGAGCCAGAAACCGTAGCCATTCCCCCGAATCGGAGGCGTTTGCAAACTGCTGTTGTTGGGCTGACCGATAACATCCACCAAGTAAATGCGATACTGCCTGGCCAACGCATGGAGGCTGCCCGTTAATTCCCAAAGCATGCCGTTGCCAGACCACCCGTGCAGAAAAACCAACGGTTCGCCGTCAGGCAATCCGGCCACGGCCACCCGCGTGTTGCCATAGCGTGTTTTCACATCCTGCAAAGCATAGGCAAGCTTACTGTTATCATGCACGTCGTCGTACCAAGCGCGGAGCTTATCGCTACCCGACTGCGAGCGGTAACGCGATTGATACGCAGACCGCAGCGCCGGCCTGAAAATCGGGTGAAAGAGCGGGCGGGCCGGCTGCGAGACCGCCGGGTGCTGGCTGGAATTTTCGGAGTTCAGGAGCCCACTATCCTGGCTATTTTCAGCAGTTGGCTTTTCGGTACGCATAAAGACGGTAATTTACCGTTGAATAATGAACATGAAAACCATCCTTTTCGCTTCGTTGCTAGTATGCAACAGCTTTTTGAGTGTAGCGCAAACCTCCTCCTCGTCCATGGATTCCGCCGGCTACGCCAATAAAGTTGTCGGAACAGTGGTGCTCATCGGCGATACTTGGCTTATTGAGGCCATAGAAGATGGCAGTTTGCAACGCTACGTGCCCATTGATCAGGACAAGACCTGGCACACCGAAGGCATGGAGATCGTTTTTACCGGAGTTATCGGGCGCCCGGATCCCACGGTACGCAGCATGGGCAACCCGCTTATCCTTAGGGAATGGCGCAAGTTGTATCGCGCAAGCCCGGATAATTCCGGGCAATAAGGGCATTCACTTGCTTTAGTTTGCTCCGCGGGTAGCCCGCATTAACGCACAAAAACCAGGTTAAAAAATAAAAACTCGAACCTTAAATGAACCTTCCTTATCAAACCAATGTTTAACCATTGATAGAGAGCGTTACTGCAACGCTAAAAATGGTCTGGTTATCTTTTTTTCGTAGTGCGTATTTTTAGTTTGGGGACGGCAAATTGATTTTGCCGTCCTTTTTTAATGCCTTAGTAGCTCATAGGGCAACGCGCTCTCCATTATTGAGCGCTGCCAGTGTAATCTAACACTGTCAATAAGTAGTACATAAGATAAGATGCGTACTATCGCAGTAACTCCAGCGCTGACGTCTGGATGAGGCCTTCTGCACCGCGCCATTCCATCCAGTAAATGCCGTTCGGCCAATTGGCGCTCTGGCCAATGCTTAGTGTAGCTGGGTCAGCGCCGGTTGGAACAGCTTGTTCATGCATCAATCGCCCATCATAAGACCAAATGCGCAGCCTGGAGGCATCGGGGCGTTGACCCGCGGCAAGTTGGAGGACCAATTCCCCTTGCACCGGATTGGAAAGCGGTTGCAGGGCCGCAGTGCGCAGGGTGGGAAGTGTTATGGTATTGATAGCCGACCCAAATGATGTAGCCGGTCCGCAGCCCGTAAAAATTCGCCAGTCGTAGGTTTCTCCTGGCTCAAGCGTATCAACGGTCAGGATGTTGCTAATGCTGGTGAAATTGTTCCAAGCGGAGGTGCCGCTAATGCGGGTTTGCACCAGGTATCCGCGGGCGCCGGGTTGGTCGTCCCAAGTAAAATTCACCGAAGATGGGCTGCCTGAAGTAGCCAGCGGATTACTCGGAATTCGGCAATACAGTTGTTTGGAAAGGAATAAGTTACCAGTGCGAATTCCATCGGTCGATTTGTTGCGTGCACCGATCAACAAATCCGGGATGCCATCCTGATCCACATCCCCCGGCGAAACGATGGCTGAGCCAAAAAAGTCGCTGGAGGAAAGTGAAACGCCGAGTCCGCCCTCTACCTCGCTAACCTTACTGAAGAGCATCGGCAGGCCATCGTTTTGGAGGTACAACAGGTAAACAGCTCCCTTGTCTGAAGCCCCGTCCTGGGAGTCATCATCGCCTGGTGCTGAGACTGCCAGGTCGGTAATTCCGTCGCCGTTTAAGTCGCCCGCTGGCGCTATGGCAAATCCAAATGCGTCACCGGGGTCAAGCACCGCGGACAAGAGCGGAAGGGCTGAGCCAATTTCTACGTTGCGGTTCACGATGCCGGAAGCCGTAAAGCTGAGCAGGTGAACACGGCCTTTGGCGTCTGCGCCCCAGGCTCCCACCGCCAAAACGCCAGATCCGGAACTGCCAATGGTGCCCAGCCACGCCATGCCCGACCCAAAAAAGTCGCCATTGGTAATACGGCCATTCAAAATTGGTTCTGCTGCCGTGATAACCCGGTGATTAATGACTTGACCCGAGGCATTCAGAAACAACAAGTAAATAGCGCCCCCGGTAGACAGACCGCCGACGTTGTCGTACGGGGCACTGACCGCCAAGTCAGCAACCCCGTTGCCATCCAGATCGCCCACAGGCGCGACGGCGCTCCCAAAACGGCTCAGCGAGGGAATCAGCCCGGAAGGCAATCCGCCTTCGCCGTTGGTAATGCGGGTGTAGCTGCGCAATCCACCGAAGGAATCCAGAAAACAGATGTACACCGAACCCAGATCGTTGGTCCCGCCAACGGGGTCGAAAGCAGCCCCGACCGCAAGCTCAGGCAGGCCGTCGCCGTCCAAATCGCCGATTTTGGCAACCGACTCGCCGAAACCGTGAAAAGGCCCCAGCTCGGGTATGTCCAGTGGAGAAATGAAGCCCAGCCGGTTCATCTGGCCGTTGGGTCGCACGGAAAGCAGCCAAACAGCGCCCGAATTTACTTCTCCGGTCAAGTAGTTGTCAGCTCCGCGCAACCCCGCTGCCATCAGCGTAGTTCCTGCCGGAAGCGAGGGGAATGCACCCATATTGGCGAGCGAAGCGCCGAAGCGATCGCCGTCCTGAAGAATGCTGTCCACGACCGCATTGCGAACGTCAAACACCTTTCTGGCGGTAATGAGGTAAGGCTGCTGCGCTTGCAGGGTAGCAGAGGAGAAGGCCAAAATAGCCAGGAGCAGCTTCAAGCTGTGCATAGCGGCGAATTGGGGGGTCTTAATCAAAGCTAACTAACTGTACAAGGTAAATCAAAAAGCCCGAAAAATACAGCGCTGAACAGGTAAAGATCACTCATTTTCGCCAACCCCACCTACCCATTCCACCGGAAAAATATCGGCTTTAAGGCCAGAAGCCTGTTCGTAAGGCACCTCTACTGCTTTACAGAAACTCATTAACGCCTCCTTTTGGACCAGTGCAACGGCACAACCCCCAAAGCCGGCGCCTGTCATTCGGGCCCCGGCGCAGCCCGGAAACTGCTGTGCAGCAGCCACCAAAACGTCCATTTCCTCGCAGCTGACCATGTAGTCGTCACGCAAGGAGGCATGCGAAGCGTTCAGGATGCGGCCGAGCGCCTGTGCATCCTGGCTGCGCAGCATTTCTGCTGCCTCCAGCACCCTTTTAGCCTCAGAATAGACGTGGCGGGCGGCAGCCTGCCAGGCGGGGTCGGGCAGGTCCCTGATACGTTCCGGCTGCGTTAAATCGGCCAATTGGGCCAGTCCCAAGTGTTCCGCCGCTTCCTCGCAGGCCCTGCGCCGTTGGTTGTACGCAGAGCCGGCCAGCGTTCGAGCCTTGTTTGAATTTAAGATAACCCATTGATAGCCAGATATTTGCGCGGGGATGTAGGCATGTTCCAGGCGTGTGCAATCCAGCAGCAGGGCCATGCCCTGTTTTCCATGGCCGACCGCATAGGGGTCCATAATGCCGCATTGCACCCCCAAATAGCGCGCCTCCACCTGTTGAGACAGCAGGGCCATCGCCGTAGCTTCCGGGGTCTTACCCGCATAGCCGTGGGCAATCCAGGCCAGAAGCATTTCAAATGCGGCGGAAGACGAAAGCCCCGCTCCTTCGGGAAGATCCGACTGAAGCCAGAGTTCCAGCCCCTGCAATTCCAGGTCCGATTCCCGCTGCAAAGCCAGCACCCCGGCAGCGTGATTGGCCCAACCGGGCAGTGCACCCGGGCCGGGAATTGGATCGAGGGGAATTTCAATGGATTGGGCATGCCCTTGTGAATGCAACCGCCAAACCCGTTCCGGAAGCGCCCGCACCTTGGCGCTGATTCCCCGGTTGATCGCAGCGGGCATGACCCTTCCCCCGTTGTAATCCAGATGCTCTCCAATCAGGTTGACACGTCCTGGTGCAAAAAAATGCCGGAACGCCGGGCCGGATTTGGAAAAATCATCGGGATTGGAACGTGGCATGGACATGGGCATGTGGAGGCAAATTAGTATTTTCCGGC
>CAYSDI010000009.1:0-57624 GCA_964429745.1 uncultured Chitinophagales bacterium
CAGGGGGATCGTTGGTGCACAGTCCCTGGGCACCCGCTCTCTCCACGCCACTCAGCCAACAAGGAACCCTTTTCCGTAACCTGCGCTATGCTTCCGGACCTACCGGTCACTATAATGGGCACACCGTGGCCATGACCGGCAACTATACGGATACGGGGTTAAACCTCAACCTAAACCCTGACTTTCCAACCGTTTTTGAATACTATCGCAAGCACAGCGATCCAATGCCTAGCGCCCGGAGTTGTTGGTGGCTGAGCACGGAGCTGGGCCCTTATCCCTCGCTAAATTTCAGCAGGCACCCGGAGTACGGGGCCTTGTACGGAGCCAATTACCTAATGCCAGGTTATGGTTTGGGCGAAGCGGCGGTTCAGTATTTGGGCGGCTTGCAGACCCTTCATCCAGAAGAGGCCAACCGGGTGAAAGGCATCAAAGCCCAATTGGATGGATTCTTCAACCAAGGCCCTGGGCAGGTTTCGGGCGTCAAAAATTCTGACCAAGACAACCGATCCATTCAGCAACTCTACCTGGATTTGCTCAGTGGCGCGGATACGCTCGATTTGCCCTTGCCAGACGGAGTGCCGTCGTACCTTCTTACCGGGGATGGCGCGAACATCGCTACCGGATGGAAAATTCTGGATCGTTTCCAACCGGAACTGGTGGTCATTAACACCACTAATTCAGACGTGTGCCACGACAATTTCAGCGAATACCTGGTTGCCTTGCACAAGGCCGATTATGCGGTGGGCTGGCTTTGGGATAAGATTCAGCAGCATCCTGTGCTGGCCAATGATACGCTCTTAATCTGCATGCCCGAACACGGCCGCAACCTGGAGCCCAACGGCTTGGTGGACGCCAACGGCCTGCGCGCTTTTGACCATACTTCGGATGAAAATTCCCGCGATGTGTTTGCGCTCATCGCAGGACCGTCGTCAGTGGTTGCTCAAGGTAGGGTAGTGGGCACGCCTTCGTCGCCCGTGGGAGAATCGATTGATATCGTTCCAACCATCGCGCATGCCTTGGGCTTCCTGGACGCTGTTCCTTCCGGTATGCTGCCGGGAAGGGTTTTGGATGAAGCCTGGGCATAAAGTAACCAGCCTAACGACAGGCCTAAAACGACCAGCCCAACGAACGGAAGAAACCAGCCACGACCATGAACAGCTTTCTGCCATTTTCCAAGCCTGTACTGACCAGGAAGAGCGAGTCCGGCCCCACGAAATGGGCGGGTAGTCTCTCATGGCGGCAAACCCTGATGATGATGGCCTTTGGATTGGGCTTGGCATTGACCGGCTGCGAACGCACGGTGATTCCCGTGTATCCTGAATTTCCGGAAAACCCATTCGACCAGATCGATTATGGCTTAGGTGTCCTGGAGGAATTGCCCCTGGACTCTTCCAGTCTCTTGGGATTGCATCACTACATTTTTGCGCCTACCTGTGCCCAGCCGGGCTGCCACGATGGCAACTTCGAACCCGACTTCAGAACCGTTCAAAGCGCCTACCAAACCCTGGTCTACCATCCGGTGATCAAAAACGACGAGGGCGAAAACTTCCAGTACCGCGTGGTTCCGGGAAACCGCGCCAAGAGTTGGTTGTGGGAACGCGTTACTACAAACGATGCCGTTTTAGGGCGAATGCCGCTGTACGACACGCTGACGCCAGGTGAACTGGAAGCCATTCGAACCTGGATTGACCAGGGGTCGCCCGATGCGATGGGCGTTAACGCAGTGCTTCCCAATGTGCAGCCTTCGGTTTACGGCTGGCTGGCCTTTGACCGGGGGGACAGCACCCGCTACGACCTGAACCGCCTGGATGTGGTCAGCCCCATGCGCCTGCCTGCGGGCCGGGAAGTTGCCTTTTACTTTGGCATCTATGACTTCGATGACCAGGGGGAATTTGGCGCCGGTTTTGAAATGACGTTTAACAAAGCCCGGATTGGCGACCATCCCTATGCCATCGTAGAGGAACCCTACCGCGACATGCAGCTTTTGCCCGCCGCCGCTCCTGTAATGGGTTCGTTTTTCTTTGACCCAATAGGCTTGGGACCTTTTTACCATCGCCTGGTCATCAACACCGATGAATTTGTGCGCAATCGCGTCTATTTCGTCCGGTTGTACGTCCAGGACAGCCAACACGACCAGCCCACGGAGTGGCCGGAGAATGGCAGTCAGGCCTACCTGCTGTCGCTTATGTCTTTTATGGTGGAGTAACCCAGGTTCTGCCCACAACTGAACTACCTCGATGGCTGTACCTGTCCAATTCCTCGCTAAACTGCTCGGCGTCCTCTTGCCGGCAATGATTTTGGCCGCCTGTGGTGAAGGTGGTTCACCTCTCCTCCCCCCCGAACCCGTCATTGAACTTCGTTCGGTCACCCCTTCCACCATTGTCGCTTTGCGAGACTCAATAGTGTTTCAATTGGCCTACACAGACGGCGACGGCGACCTTGGCTACCTTGAGGCGGATTCGGCCGTGGTGTACATCACTGACGAGCGTTTTCCGCTTACCGAAGGATTCCACCTTCCGCCGCTGGCACCAGATGGGGCTGGAGTTGCCATAACTGGCGTCTTAACTGTCGTTCTTCCCCGCACCATTCTGCAGGATCCGGGCGCTGCTTCGGAGCAGGTGGTGTTTTCCATCCGGTTGCGCGATCGGGCGGGAAATTGGAGCAATACTGTGCAATCTGAGTCGTTGACTGTTTTGCCTGGCTGACGTTGCAAATGATTGATATCCAGTCTGGAATGATTCATGTCACGTACCGAAATGACACGTCCATGACATTTGAGCGGAGCATCGGCGGGAACTTTGTCTGCGACTGAACCAGGGGGAAAAATCCGGCCTTTGCGCCGGTTAGTACCGCCTGAAAAAAACCAAACCTAAAGCTCCAACCGGAGAGTCGATCAAAGTGGTGTTTGATCGGTTTTCACCCAGGAATTTTCCCACGGTTGGGAGCACGTCAAGGAACCCTTTGTGGAGCAATACAAGCTGCTGACTGTTACGCACAAGCGCGTCCCGCTTACTCAGTTAAACGCATATTACGTTTCCCGACAGGGCGACGCTCAAAACCGCGATCGGCAGTTGCTCGACTTGCGGGAGCATTTCGGCCTTGAAGAATTGTTCTATTTGGAAACCTGCAACCGGGTCGTATACTTGTTTACGGCAGATCAAGGCCTGGATGTCGATTTCATAAGTTCCTTTTTCGCCCACATCAATCCGGAACTTTCCCCGGAAGGCGACCATGGCGTGCTGCAAGCTGTTCAAGCCTATGAAGGGCTCAATGCCATTGCTCACTTACACGAGATCGCCGCGTCCATGGACTCCCTGGTGGTTGGTGAACGCGAAATTCTGCGTCAATTTCGACAAGCTTATGAGCATTGCCAACAGCTCGGCCTAACAGGCGACGACCTGCGGATTGCCTTCAAATTTGTCATTCCGGCGGCTAAGCGCATCTACACAGAGACCCGTATTGCTGAAAATCCGGTTTCGGTGGTTTCGCTGGCCGCCCGTGCGCTGCGCAACGCCAATCTCGCGCCTGACGCCCGAATTCTGATCATTGGTGCCGGTCAGACCATGCAATTGATGGCCAAATTCCTGCGGCCGATGGGCTTTTCGAATTACACCGTTTTCAACCGCACGCTGGCTAATGCTGAGTCGCTGGCATCGTCCCTCGGGGCAAGGGCATACTCGCTTGAGCAATTGTCGCACCACGTCGGTGGCTTTGATGCGCTGATTACCTGCACTGGATCACCGGGTGCTGTGGTAGACGTAGCATTGTACAGCAAGTTGCTCGGCAATGACCAGGGCACAGAAATGCGTGGAGAAATTGGCGCTGAAATAAGCGCATCCCGCGGAACCAAACTCATCGTAGATCTGGCGGTTCCCGCGGATGTTCATCCAACAGTTCTAGCACAGTTCCCGCTGCGTTACGTGGGCATTGAGTCACTGCGCAGCGTGGCCGAAGCTAATCTGGCCAGCCGGGTAGAGGAATTGGAAAAAGCCAAAGTGCTGATTGCCCGATTTGTCGAAGAGTTTCGCAGCGCCTGGCAAATGCGTCAGATTGAACGGATGTTCAGCAACATTCCATCGGAAGTGCACCGTCTCCGCCGCCGCGCGGTCGATGAGGTGTTTGCCCGCGACTTGCAAAACATGGACCCGGCAAGTCGTGAAACCCTGGACAAGATTTTGGATTACCTGGAGCGCAAATTTGTTGCGCTGCCGGTAACGGGAGCCCGGCAAGCACTGGAAGCCCAATTGAAGGACGGAAAGATCGCCCGTTCTCCGTTGCGCCGGGTGGCGCGCTAGTCGCTTTCAGCGGCGCGCTAGCCGCTTTCAGAAACCTGGGAAACCCCAGATGCAAGGCTTTCGCAAGTTTTAAGCCCCTGGTTTACTCCTTGAAATGAGACTTTTAAAACTTGCGCGCAACGAAGTAGCCGGGTTTTCTGGAAGTTCCCATAATTTCACGGTATGACCAGGACTTTGGTAGTGGGTACACGAGGCAGCGAGTTGGCTTTGTGGCAAGCCCATTTTTTGCAGCGGCAATTGAGTGACCAAGGGGTGGCCAGCGAATTGCGTATTATTCGCACCCATGGCGATCACGTGCAAGACAGGTCCTTTGCCCAGATGAGCGGTACGGGGTTTTTCACGGCCGAATTGGAACACGCGCTTCAGCAGCGCGAGATCGATGTCGCCGTCCATTCGCACAAGGATTTGCCGACGCAATCACCTCCGGACCTGGTCATTGGGGCAGTATCCTACCGGGCTGACCCTGCGGATTGGCTGCTGATTCATCCGCAGGCGATAGACCGCCGCGAGATGCTGGACCTGAAACCTGGGGCGCGCGTAGGAACTGCTTCGGTGCGCCGGCAGTCTCAGTTGTTGGCTATGCGGCCAGATATTGTCATAGAGCCCGTCCGCGGAAATGTGCCAACGCGCTTGCAAAAAGTGCTGGATGGGGAATTGGACGCCGTGGTTTTGGCCGGAGCAGGACTGGAGCGCCTGGGCTTGCCGCTGCATGGCCTGGAGGTGCACCGGCTCAACCCCAGCGATTATCCACCGGCGCCGGCGCAAGGGGTTTTGGCTTTCCAGGCGCGTAAAAACGACGCGGAGACGCTGGCCGTTTTGGCCAAGATCAACGATTTTCGCTCGGCCTTTTTAATTCGGGCAGAACGCCAGGTGTTGGCAAACCTCCGGGGGGGCTGCCAATTGCCTTTGGGTGCGTATGTCGAGGAACTCGATGGCATTGCCTACTTCTCGCTGAGTCTGGGTAGTGCTGACGGCCGTTTCCCACGTCGCTTGCGCCTGGAACATCCCGATCCGGATGTGTTGGTGGTTGAAGCCTGGCGGAAGCTCCACGCACCTGCTCCCGGCTCTATTTTCATCAGCCGCGACCTGGCTGCGGACAGCGTGTTGGCCAGAGCCTGCACTGATCACGCTATATCGGTGCATGCCGAATCGCTGCTGGACTTTGAAGTTGTCCCCGGTTCTTGGCCGACCCACGGCAACTGGCTCATGTTCAGCAGCCGGACAGCAGTAGCCATGTTTGCTTTGCAGGACCAGAGCCTCTTTGCTGACTGCCACTTTGGTGCTATAGGAGAAGGAACAGCGCGTGCGTTGCGGCGCCTGGGGGTAACTGTTTCAGTTACCCTTGATCCCCTTGACCTGGACCAATCCTGCCGGGATTTTGCCGTTAAGGTTGCTGGTCAAACGGTCGTTTTTCCCCAGGCTGAAAACAGCTTGCGGAGCATCCAGGAGCGGGTAGCCGATCAAGTTGATGTGTTAGACTGGGTGGTTTACCGAAATAGTCCCAAAAAGAGCTTTATCATTCCCGAAGTTCAACTGGCCATTCTGACCAGCCCAATGAATGCGCGGAATTACCTGGAGCACTATCCCGAGCGAAAAAGCAATCGCATGGTGGCTATTGGCGAAAGCACTGCTAAAGCCCTGAGGCAAGCGGGAGCCTGGAATATTTTTGAAGCTCGCAGACCCAGCGATCTGGCTTTAGTGGAAGCGGTGTTTAGCGCATAAAAAGTTCAACGATGTTCATAAAATTGAACAAACGTTCAAAAATAACATTGAACATTTGTTCAATGTTACATACTTGCTGTCAACAGTAGGTTCAGCTCGGTGTACTTAAGACCAAAGCTCTGCGACAGATGCGCATTGGTCAAAAAGCCGTTATACAGGTAAGCTCCGTTGCGAGCACCGGCTGAATAGCGAATCAGGTTTTCAAACCCTCCGTAATCGCTGGCCTTGAGCAGGGTAGTGGTCACGATGTTGGAGACTGCCTGGCTGGCCGTTTTGGATACACGGGATGCGATGTTGGGCACACCGTAGTGAATAACATCGTATTTGCGGAACGTAGGCTGCTTGTGGTTGGTCACCTCGGAAGTTTCAAAACAGCCACCCTGGTCAATGGAAACGTCCACGATCACGGAACCGGGCTTCATGTTGGCCACCATTTCTTCGTTGACCACTACGGGCGTGCGCCCAAGCTCGGAATGAATGGCGCCAATGACGACATCAGCAGAGGTAAGTTCCTGCGCCAGAATCTGCATGTTCAGGGTTGAAGTGGGCAGGCGCGTACCGATGTTGTTCTGAAGCCGGAGCAATTTATAAATGTTGTTATCAAATATTTTTACTAATGCACCCAGTCCCAGCGCTGCCCGGGTGGCAAACTCTCCGACCACCCCGGCTCCCAGCACGATGACTTTGGTGGGGGGTATCCCGGAAATTCCACCCATGAGCATGCCTTTGCCGTGGGTGGAATCGCTGAGCAATTCAGAGGCGATGAGAATAGCTGAGCTGCCGGCGATTTCCGACATGGACCGCACAAACGGGAAAGTGCCGCTTTCATCTTTGATGTACTCAAACGCAAAGGCGGTGACCCGTTTCCGCATCAGGGTTTGGACCAGTTCGGATTTTAACGTCGGCAGGTGAATAGGCGAAATCAGGGTCTGTCGGTCGTGCAGCAGCTCAGCTTCAGGCAGGCTAATCGGCGCTACTTTTAAGATGACATTCGCTTGAAAAACCTGCTCGGTATCGTACACTACACGAGCGCCCGCATTGGCGTATTCCCGATCTGAGAAGTGGGCTCGAGCCCCGGCCCCGGATTCAATAACCACGATGTGGTCGTTGTTAACCAGCGTTTTGACGGAGTCAGGATCCAGGGCCACCCGGTTCTCCTGAAAGGCGCGCTCCAGCGGAACCCCGATGTAGAGGTTGTTTCCCTTGTGCCCTGTAGCCAGCGGCTTTTCCAGTGTTTTCCAGCCGGACTGCGCTGCAAGTTCAGCGAAGCCGGGCAATTTGCTTTCTTCAGCCATGGGGATCCTTCGTTAAGGAAGAAACGGAAAGGGTCAAATCAGGATTCAACTGTTCAATAAGGCGTTCACCGTGAGTCAGCACAGTCAGGTTCAGGCGCACGGTTTCGCGATCCAGCCAAGGTTCCGCCAGTTCCGGCCACTCCAGAAAACAATATTCCGGGCCGTCCAGATAGCGTTCAAGACCAAGGTCGAATAGCTCTTGGGGTTGTTTAATCCGGTACAAATCCAAGTGAAAAACCAATGGGTCAGGACCGTATTCATTGGCCAGGGCAAAGCTGGGGCTGCTCAATTCAGCCTCTGCCAGACCTAAATGACGGCAAAAAGCACGAACCAGCGCCGTTTTACCCGCGCCAAGCGTACCGTAAAGTGCAAATTTCCGGCTAATAGCGCAACTGCTCAGGATGTCCTGGGCAACAGCATCCAAGTCGCCTGGAACTTTTGCCCGCCAGGAGGGTAGGGTCATGTCAGCGCTGAGTAAACACGGCGTACGGAACGATGATTTCTTCCAGCGAAACGCCACCGTGCTGGAACGTGTCCCGAAAATAGTTCACATAATGGTTGAAGTTGTTCGGGTAGACAAAAAACAGGTCTTCCTTGGCAAAAATAAAGGTAGAAGAGACGTGTTGACGCGGCAATTTGGCTTCAGCCGGCTCCCGAACTTCCAGAACATCCCGTTCGCTGTATTGCAGGTTTTTGCCACTTTTATACCGAAGGTTGGTGGTGGTATTGCGGTCACCGACCACCTTAGAGGGTTGGCGCACCCGGATGGTTCCGTGGTCGGTAGTGACAATGATGCGCACTTTTCGATCTTCCAGGCGCTTGAGGGCATCAAAAAGCGGAGAATGCTCAAACCAGGATTCTGTGAGGGACCGGTACGCACTTTCGTCGCTGGCCAATTCTTTCAGTACCTCCATTTCAGTGCGCGCATGGCTAAGCATGTCAACAAAATTGTATACGATTACATTTAGTGTATTATCTAGTCCGTGGAGGATTTCGTCGTGCAGGTTCCTGGCGGCCTGGTTGTTGACAATTTTCAGGTAGCTGGATCGGATGTTTAAGCGGTGTCGGGCCAGGTTGTCGGCAAGCAGCTCTTTTTCGAACATATTTTTGCCTCCTTCATCTTCATCGTTCAGCCAGAGTTTGGGAAGTTTCTTTTCGATCTCGGAAGGCATCAGGCCTGCGAACAAAGCATTTCGGCTGTACTGTGTCGCGGTGGGTAAAATGGAATAGAAGTAATCTTCCTCCACCATCCTGAAGTGTTTCTCCAGCATGGGCTGAATGATCCGGAACTGGTCGTACCGAAGGTTGTCAATGACCAATAGGTACGTTGGGATGTCATCCAGTAGCGGGAAGAGTTTTTTCTCCAGCACATTGTGCGACATAACGGGTGCATCGGATTTGCTCCCGTGTTGAACCCAGTCCACGTAGTTTCGATCAATAAATTTGAAGAAAGCCACATTGGCTTCCTGCTTTTGCATACTGAGCACTTCTTTCATCTGGTCGGCGCGCGAACGGTCCAATTCCAGTTCCCAATAGACCAGGTTGCGGTACACGTCAGCCCAACCCGCAGCGTCCAAATCGCTGTGCATGGAGCTGAAAATGCGCTGAAATTCCTGCTGGTAAGCCGAATTTGTTTTTTCCGTGACGAGCCGTTGATTATCCGTAATTTTTTTTATGGTCATCAAAATCTGTTGCGGCTTAACCGGCTTGATCAGGTAGTCGGTGATCTGCGAACCGATGGCTTCCTCCATTAGATCTTCCGCTTCGTTTTTGGTGATCATCACCACGGGAAGATTGGGCCGCTTGGATTTAATGCCCGTCAACGTTTCCAGTCCGGACAAACCGGGCATGTTTTCATCCAGAAATACCAGATCAATCTCCGGTCTGTCCACGGCTTCCAGGGCGTCTTGCCCGTTGGTGACCGGAATAACGTCATAGCCTTTGTCGCGGAGGTATAACAATTGGGGTTTGAGCAAATCTATTTCGTCGTCTGCCCAAAGGATCGTAATCGGCATGGTAAAGGGTGTTGATAAGTGGAATTTCCAAAAGCCTGATTCAGCGTTGTTGAGAACTTCCTTTAAAATTCCGCAATGTTTTCTGATCAATTCCTGATCTATTGTCTATCAGGTCGAAGGGCACCCGGCTCGTGGAGCGCATCTCAGGCAAACTAACGACGGATCCCCTTAGTTTTGTATGCCGCCTGGCAAACAGGACCTGCGGCGCTGCGATTAGGCCACGGGCCGCTCGCATAATGGATTAGGCGGAATCCCGCCGCGGCAAAACCCCTTCGCCTTGGCCTTTCAGAAAATCTTTAACGATCCGGTGTACGGATTCGTCTCCGTTGGATCAGAGCGGGTCTTTCGGTTGGTTGAGCACCGGTGGTTTCAGCGCCTGCGTCGCATCCAGCAGCTTGGATTGGGAAGCCTGGTCTACCCCGGTGCCATTCACACGCGTTTTCAGCACGCCTTGGGGGCTTTGCACCTCATGGACAAGACGCTCGGCGTTTTGACGGCCAAAGGCCATTCGTTCACCGAGCAGGAGCGGGAAGGCGCCGCTGCAGCCATTTTGTTGCACGATATCGGGCATGGACCTTTTAGCCACGCACTCGAGAAAACGCTCGTCCCTGGCTTGCATCACGAGGGCCTTTCGCTCGCCTTCATGCAAGCTTTGGAAGCGGAAATGGGCGAGCCGCTCACGACGGCCATGTCGATCTTCAACGGAAAACATCCCAAACGCTGCCTGCACGAACTGATTAACTCGCAACTGGACGTTGACCGCCTCGACTACCTGACCCGCGACACCTACTTTACAGGGGTTCATGAAGGCGTCATAGGCACCAACCGCATCGTAGACATGCTGGATTTGGCCCCGGACGGCGGCTTGGTGGTGGAGGCTAAGGGTATTTACTCCATTGAAAAGTTTATTGTAGCCCGGCGCATCATGTATTGGCAGGTTTACCTGCACAAAACTGTGCTTTGTGCGGAGCAGATGTTGGTCCGCGCGCTGGCGAGGGCCCGGGAACTGACGCTGGCGGGACAAGTGCTCTTTGCCTCACCGCCGCTTTTGTGGATGCTGCAACAACCTCCGGCGAAGGTGGCGATTGCGGACCGCGACTTCCTGGAAATCTTCGCCCAATTGGACGATAGCGACATCTGGTCTGCGCTCAAGGTCTGGAGCCGATCTTCCGACAAGGTTTTAGCGTTGCTGGCAACCGCACTCGTGGATCGTCGGTTGTTTGGCATTGTGATGCAGAATGAGCCGTTTGAGGCCCAAAGGCTGGCGGATTTGCAGGCGGCCGCACAGCGAAACTGGAGCCTTTCGCCCGAGGAAGCAGGCTACCTGGTTTTTGACGACAAGACGGCGAATTCTGCCTACAACCGCCAATTGAAAAACATCCGGATACGCTACAAAGACGGCACAATTTTGGACCTTGGCCAGGCTACCGACGAGCTGAACATGTCCTTTCTGGCCGATCCGGTGGTAAAACACTATCTTTGCTATCCGAAGAATCTGAGAGCTTAGCTTAATGTGTAAATAGCTATTTATCATTGCTTTGTCTTGAATTCGCGCGCTCTTGAAGCCACCCCTGGGGGAGGTTTAGGCAAAAATTAAGCTGTGAAATGCCCATTCGCGCAGGTGAACTGGCCCAATGGCTCGGGGCTGAATTGAGCGGAGACCCTCAAGTGGTCATTGAGCGGGCTTCGCGCATTGAGGAGGCGGAGTCCGGGTCAATCAGTTTTGTCGCCAATCCCAAGTACCGGAGTTTTGCCCGGGACACCCGGGCTTCCGCCCTGGTTATCGGCTTTGACTTGGACACAACCGACCTGGCTTGCCCTGTTTTGATCCGGGTAACGGACCCCTACGCCAGCTTTGCCAGGGTGCTGGAGCGTTTGTCAGAAGGCCAGCGCAAGCCCCGCGAGGGCATTTCGCCGCAAGCCTGGGTGCATGCTGATGCTTCGCTCGCTGCCGATGCCTGGATCGGACCATTTGCCAGCATTGATGCCGGCAGTAGGCTGGGCGAAGGGGTTCAGGTTCATCCCGCCGTTTGCATTGGTCGCAACGTGCGCATAGGGGAACGCAGCATTTTGCACCCTGGCGTAGTGGTGTACGACCATTGCGAAATCGGTGCGGACTGCGTGATCCACGCTGGTGCCGTTATCGGTTCTGATGGTTTTGGTTTCGCTCCGCAGCCCGATGGCAGTTTTCGCAAGATTCCTCAATTGGGCAATGTGCGGCTGGAATCGCACGTGGAAATTGGGGCCAACACCACCATCGACCGGGCCACGATGGGCTCAACCCTCATCAAAAGCGGCGCGAAAATTGATAACCTCGTGCAACTGGCGCACAACGTGGAAGTGGGGGAGTACAGCGTACTCGCCGCGCAGAGTGGGGTGTCGGGAAGCACCAAAATCGGCCGGGGCGTCCAGGTGGGAGGCCAGGCTGGTCTCGTGGGGCATATTCACATTGCAGACGGCACCCGCATTAATGCACAAAGCGGAGTTAACCGGGCAGTCACCGAGCCCGGAACGGCCCTGACCGGTTCGCCCGCGGGACCTTACCGAAGCGAATTGAAAGCCCAGGTGGTGTACCGAACCCTGCCGGAAATGGAGGCACGCCTTCGCGCGTTAGAGGCGCAGGTGTTGCTAATGACCCAAGATCAACAACCTACCCAGCAAGAATCCTAAGCAGCTTATGGCGGACATGCAGCACACCCTTTCGAGGAGCATCACGGTTAAAGGCACCGGATTGCACACCGGTAAACCGGTTGCGATGAAACTTCTTCCAGCTGCCGTTAACCAGGGCATTCGCTTCAAGCGAACTGACCTGGAGGGCAAGCCGGAAATGAAAGCAGACGTTGACTACGTGGTTGACGTTTCCAGGGGTACGACCCTGGAGCACAAAGGCGCCCGGGTAGCCACCGTGGAGCATTTGATGGCTGCCCTGGCGGGTTTAGGCGTGGACAACGCAATGGTGGAGTTAACGGCAGAAGAAGTACCCATCATGGACGGCAGCTCGGCGCCCTTTATCCGCCTGATCCGCAAAGCCGGACTCACCGAGCAGGATCAGCCTCGCGATTACTTCGTATTGGATAAAACTATCTATTATCACGACCCAGATCGAAAGGTGGAAATTATTGGTTCACCTTCAGCGGATTTCCAGGTGGCTTGTATGATCGATTTTGAATCGCCGGCATTGGGCCAGCAGCACGCCCAATTAGAACATATCAGTCAATTTCCGGATTCCTTTGCCGATGCGCGTACCTTTTGTTTTCTGCACGAATTGGAGCAGTTGTACGAAGCCAAGCTGATTCGTGGCGGCGATTTGAACAACGCCATCGTGGTGGTGGATCGCCAGGTAAAACCCGACGAACTGGAGCGGCTTCGCATCATGTTCAACAAGAAAAACGTGACGGTGCGGCACAATGGCATCCTGAACGACAAAAAACTGCGCTACAGCAACGAACCCGCCCGCCACAAATTATTGGATGTGATTGGCGACCTGGCTTTGGCAGGGAAACCCATCAAGGGTAAGATTATTGCCACCCGGCCGGGACACGCCGCCAACGTGGCCTTTGCGCGCAAAATCCGCGAGCTGATTCGCGAGAGCAAATTCAAAGTGGAGGTTCCGGTTTACGACCCGAACAAGCCACCAGTCTACGACATCAACCAGATCCTGGGGCTGCTACCGCACCGCTTTCCCATTTTGCTCGTGGACAAGATCATTTTCATGGACGAAAAGACCGTGGTGGGCATCAAGAACGTGACGATGAACGAGCACTTCTTTCAGGGGCATTTCCCCGGACATCCTATCATGCCAGGCGTGTTGCAGATTGAAGCGCTGGCGCAGACCGGCGGTATTCTGGTCATGAACCAGTACCCCGATCCGGAGAATTACGAAACGCTTTTTCTGCGCATTGAAAAAGCGCGCTTCAAACGCCCTGTGGTGCCCGGCGACACGCTGATCATGAAAATGGAATTGCTCCGGCCCATTCGACGCGGCATCTGCGAAATGCAGGCTACCGCTTTTGTTGGCGACCAGGTGGTCACTGAAGGAGAGCTGGTTGCCCAGGTTCGCAAAAAACCAGGCCTCGAATGAACCAGCCATTGGCCTACATACACCCGGATGCCCGCATTGCGGACAACGTGGTCATCGAGCCTTTTGTAACCATAACAAAAGATGTGGTTATAGGCCGCGGTACTTGGATCGGACCGAACGTGACGATCATGGAGGGTGCGCGCATCGGCGAGAATTGTCGAATTTTTCCGGGTTCCGTCATTTCCGCCATTCCCCAGGACTTAAAATACGCGGGCGAAAGGACGGAGGTCCTCATCGGCAACAACACCACCATCCGCGAGTGCGTGACCATCAACCGGGGCACCCAGGCTAACAACCGTACCTCCATCGGCGACAATTGCCTGCTCATGGCCTATGTGCATGTAGCGCACGATTGCATCATCGGCAACCATTGCATCCTGGCCAACGCTACTACGCTGGCCGGACACATCGAAATTGAAGACCACGCCATTATCGGCGGCATGAGCGCCATCCACCAATTCGTTAAAATTGGGCCCTATGCCTTTATTTCCGGGGGCTCTTTGGTGGGAAAAGACGTGCCGCCGTTCACGAAGGCTGCGCGCTATCCGCTAAGTTATGTCGGGGTCAATTCGGTGGGCCTGCGCCGGAAGGGCTTCAGTTCGGAGACCATCAACCACATCCTGGACATCTACAGGATTTTGTATGTTCGAGGTCACAACGTTTCGCGAGCGCTGGACATCATTGATACGGAAATTCAGGCTTCGCCAGAAAAGGACCAAATTCTTGACTTTGTGCGGCGCTCTGTGCGGGGCGTCATGAAGGGCTTCATGCACCGCAATGAGAGTAGAAGCTAAGGAACTGGCCAAGCGCTACCGCCGAACCTGGGTGCTCCGCAACCTGGAGTTCAACTTGGATTCCGGGCAGCGCTGGGCCCTTACCGGTGCCAACGGCAGTGGAAAAAGTACACTGCTGCGCATGCTTGCGGCAGCCCTTCGCCCGACATTGGGAAGCTTGCGCTGGTTGGACCACGAAAAGGAGATTCCGGTTGACCAGGTCTATGCGCGGATCAGCCTGGCGGCCCCTTACCTGGAATTGATTGAGCCGTTCACGCTGCGGGAACACCTGCATTTTCACGGCCAGTTGAGGCCCTGGTTGGCGGGTTGGGATGCCGGGCTTATTCTGGCGGATACCGGGCTGGAGCGCCATGCGGACAAAGCGTTGCGCGATTTTTCTTCCGGGATGCGGCAACGAGTGCGCTTGGCGCTTGCGTTCTACAGCCAGTCAGAGATGCTGCTTTTGGACGAGCCAACCAGCAATTTAGATGCAGCCGGTAAAGCGTGGTTCCAACAATCGCTGGAACGTTGTGCCGGCGGCAGACTGGTAGTCATCGCGTCGAATTTAGAAGAAGAAACGGTTACCTGCACCCATCGGCTGCACCTTGATCGGGCGTAAACAAAACAGGGTTAACGCCAATGCTTAGGCCAGGACAGCCAGTCCTAATGATCCTGACGAGCCCTTAAAAATCGGCGAGCGTGCGGTCGATGATGTCCACGCATTCAAGGATTTGCTCTTCGTTGATAACCAGCGGCGGAGCAAAACGGATGATGTTGCCGTGGGTAGGCTTGGCCAGTAACCCGCGGTCTCGCAGGCCAAGGCAAATGTTCCAGGCTACGTGACCCTCCGGATTGTCGTTAATGACCAGCGCATTCAACAAGCCCTTGCCTCGAATCTGTTGGGCAATAGGGTGACGGTCTACCACCGCGGCCATGGCTTTGCGGAAAATACGGCCCAATTTCTCTGCGTTTTCGGCCAATTTTTCGTCGCGAACCACTTCCAGTGCGGCGATAGCCACCCGGCAGGCGAGCGGATTACCGCCAAAAGTTGAGCCGTGCTCACCTGGCCGGATGCAAAGCATGATCGGGTCGTCGGCCAGCACCGCAGAAACGGGCAGCACACCACCAGAAAGGGCTTTTCCAAGGATCAAAATATCCGGGCGCACCCCTTCGTGGTTGCAGGCCAGCAGCTTTCCGGTGCGGCCAATGCCGGTCTGGACCTCATCGGCGATGAACAGCACATTGTTCTTCTTGCACAGGGCATAAGCCTTGGCGAGGTACCCCTCGTCGGGAACCACGACACCAGCTTCGCCCTGTATGGGTTCCACCATAAAACCTGCTACGTTGGGATTGCGCAGGGCTTCTTCCAGCGCTTTCAGGTCATTGTAGGGAATGCAGGTAAAGCCGGGCATGTAGGGCCCAAAGCCACGGAAACTGGAAGGGTCCGTTGAACTGGAGATAGCCGCCAGGGTCCTTCCCCAAAAATTGCCTTCTACAAAGAGGATCACGGCTTCATTTTCCTCGATACCCTTGACCTGGTAGGCCCATTTGCGGCAGAGTTTCACGGCCGTTTCACCACCTTCTACCCCGGTATTCATGGGTAGAACTTTATCGTATCCGAAGTATTCGGTTATAAATTGTTCGTACGGGCCTAGACTGTCGTTGTAGAAAGCGCGCGAAGAAAGCGTCAATCGCTCGGCCTGATCCACGAGGGCGGCGGTAATACGCGGGTGGCAATGGCCCTGGTTGACCGCGGAATATGCGGCCAGAAAATCAAAATAGCGCTTGCCCTCAACGTCCCAGACAAACACACCTTCACCGCGTTGCAGCACAACGGGCAACGGGTGGTAATTGTGCGCTCCGTACTGGTCTTCGAGCGCGATGTAATCGGTGGAGGTGAAAGTTTTATTAAGCATAGCCGGCATCGTTAACCTGAGATAGTGCGCTAAAGTTCGGTTATTTCGGGCGAAACGCCACTTGTTTGTCGGCAACAGCGCTGCTTTATGTCTTCCTTCCCGGGTATCTGAAGGTCTGTTTTAGCGGGACAGCAAGTGCCCGTCAAAGCACCAGGGCAAGAGGGTTGCCGCCGATGCAAGAACGCCCACCTGGCCGCGCACATTGGTTAAAACGACGCTGAGCGGATGGCCAGACCGCGTTTCGGTCTCCAACATAACCTGCCGGCAGCCGCCACAGGGCGATACCCAGCCTTCGTCCAATTTATCAGCAACCACGGCGATGGCAACCGCCGGAATGCCTGGATGGTGAGCGCCTGCCGCAAAGAGCGCCACGCGCTCCGCGCAAAGACCTTCGGGAAACGAGGCGTTCTCCTGGTTAGATCCTCGCACAATCGCCCCGTTTTCCAGCAGGACTGCGGCCCCGACCCGAAAGTGGGAGTAAGGAGCATAAGCACTTTCCATGGCCATTTTTGCCTCTTGCAACAAAGCATTTAAAGCGGTTGGTGCCTGGTCTGCTGACTCGTAGACCTGCAACCGCAGTTCAAGCGTTACTTCCATCATCCTGCAAAGGACTATATTCGCGCGCAAATCCCCGGAGGCATGAAAAACATTCTACTCGTCGGTGCTGGCAAATCAGCCACCGTGCTGATCAGCTACCTACTGGAGCATGCCAGCAAGGCAAACTGGACGCTGACGGTCGGGGATTTAGACGTGCAAACCGCCCAAACCAAATTGCACGGGCACGCGCGGGGCGCAGCAGAGTTTTTCGACGTGCAGCAACCGGAACTGCGCCGCCAAGCAGTGCAAAAAGCCGACCTGGTTATTTCCATGTTGCCCGCCCACCTTCATCTGCCTTTGTTGCAGGACTGTTTGGCAGAGAGGGTCCATTTTCTATCGGCTTCCTATGTCAGCGATGAAATTCGCCTTTTGGCTGACGAAGCCAAAAAGGCAGGGATTCTGGTGTTAAAAGAGTGCGGATTGGACCCGGGCATAGACCACATGTCAGCCATGGCTAAGCTGGACGAACTTCGCGGTTCAGGGGCCAAAATTCTGGAGTTTGAGACCTTTACAGGCGGTCTGGTAGCGCCGGGATATGAGCACAATCCGTGGCAGTACAAATTCACCTGGAACCCCCGGAACGTGGTGTTGGCCGGGCAGGGAGTCGTCAAATTCCGTCACAACGGACAGTATAAGTACATCCCGTATCACCGACTTTTTCAGCGTTACGAGACCCTTCAAGTTCCTGATTTTGGCTCTTTCGAAGGCTATCCAAACCGCGACAGCCTCAAGTATGCCGAAGCCTACGGCCTCCAGGATGTGGCCACCCTGTACCGCGGCACGCTGCGCCGCCCCGGGTTTTGCAAGGCCTGGGACGTCTTTGTGCAACTCGGCATGACCGATGATAGCTACGAAATGGAGGGCATTGAGCACATGACCTACCGCGAATTCACCAATTCCTTTCTCTGGTGGGACCCGCTGCAATCGGCAGAACTCAAGTTGGCCGCTTACCTCAAGATGGACTACCAGAACGAGATGATGGAGAAGATCGCTTGGCTGGGTCTGTTTGATAAGCGCCCTATTGGACTCAAAAAAGCTACGCCGGCGCAAGTGCTCCAGAAAATTCTGGAGGAGAAATGGGTGCTGGAGCCTGATGATCGGGACATGATCGTGATGCTACACAAGTACGTATACGAATTAGAAGGAAAAACAGAGCGCGTGCAGTCCTCGATGGTGGTTCTTGGGGATGATCGCGAGCGCACCGCCATGGCCAAGACGGTAGGTTTGCCGCTTGGCATTGCCGCGCGGCTGGTGTTGGAGGGCAAACTGTCGCTAACCGGACTGGTTATTCCCACGGTGGCCCAGATTTACGAACCGCTGCTCCGCGAACTCACGGACTTTGGGGTCATTTTTGAGGAGCATGACCTCCCGCAAAACGCCAGCTAGTTTTTAGGGTACTCCTAAAAACCCCAGATCCTGCGTTACGCATAATTTTTAACAGCCTCATTTACAGGAGTAAACTCCGGTGTTAAAAATTGTGCAAGCCTTGTCTCTGGCGTTTTTAAAAGTATCCTTTAGAAACGCCCTCAAGCGTACTTCGGGCGAAGGGCTCCGGTTTCCGGGCAGCGTTGTGGGTTTAGCAGGTTGAGTTTCATGACTTTAGCAAACGGATTAGCATTTGCGCTTTAGCCGATCACCGCTCCGAGCAAAGCGGCCATTCCCCAGACAAACAGGCCAATAAACAAGAGCGGAAGCAGCACGATCAGCACGGCCGCCGCCGCTACATAGGGAAGTGCCGGTTTTGTGGACTTGCCCTGGCGGTGGTGTTGCAGGAGGAGCTTCAAATTGCGGCGGTTGGCTTTGTAGGCTACATCGAAGAGATCGCCCAGAATGGGGATGGCGCCGATAAGCGCATCGAGCGCCATATTGCCCACCATGCGCAACAGCAACGGCCCGCTGACCCCATGGCGAAACATGGCCAACACCAATCCGCCCGAAATAACCAGCGAAACCCCTTCGCCCAAACCCGGAACAAGCCCGATAATGGCATCAAGCCCAAAGCGAAATTGGGTGCCGGGAATCCGAAACGCTGTATCCATCAGGCGCGTCAACTGGTCCAGGTAGTGCAGAGCTTCCGGCACTGGATAACCATCCAGGGTCTGCGGCGCTGGCTTTTTTGGATCGTGGTTTGTTGACATAACTTATGATATGTTTAACCAGTGCTCAGGTGTATTCCTTTCGCCAGGTGGCTGTTAACTGGGGCAGGCCCAACGCCGCCGTCTGGGGAATGCGCTGGAGGTTGGACACGCTGGACACTGCGGGAAGGTTTGGATCAACCAGGTATTTGGGGATGTTCGCAGGTGCGTAGTGCAAGAGCGATGCAGCCGGATAGACCGCCAGCGAGGTGCCCACCACCACGAGCAGGTCGGCGGTGATGACGTGTCGGATGGCAAGTTCCATCATGGGCACAGCTTCGCCAAACCAGACAATGTGCGGGCGCAGTGCACTCCCCAGCGAGCATCTATCGCTCCCGTGCAGGTCTTCCGTCCAGTCGTAAATCAACTGTTCATCTCGCGTGCTGCGGACCTTCAAAATTTCGCCGTGCAGGTGCAACACATTAGTTGAGCCGGCGCGTTCATGCAGGTCGTCGATGTTTTGCGTGATGATTTGTACGGAAAACACATCTTCTAAAGAAGCCAGGCAACGGTGGCCTTCGTTGGGCTCCGCGCTCCGGATCTGCTGTCGGCGCTTGTTGTAAAAATCGAGCACCAACGCAGGATTGCGCGCCCAACCTTCCGGCGACGCCACATCTTCGATGTTGTGGTTTTCCCATAATCCGTCGCTGGCGCGGAACGTCGGGATTCCACTTTCAGCGCTCATGCCTGCGCCACTCAATACCACCAGTTTCTTTTGAGTCATCCGGTTTCGAAAAAGTAATGCAAAAAAGTAATAAAAGTTATGTAAGCAGTTTGCGAACCACAGGAAGTTCACGAATCAGGTCACTGGCCAACAGCCCGGCCTGACCCAAAGTTGCTGCCGCGCGATCTCCGGCAAGGCCGTGCCAGCACACACCGGCAACAGCGGCCTTTTCCGGAGCAAGGCCTTGCGCCCGCAAGGCTGCAATTATCCCGGTCAGCACGTCGCCACTGCCGGCTGTTGCCATGCCGGGATTGCCGCTGGAATTGAAGAAGCAATGTCCTTCCGGAGTAGCGGTGACGCTGTGCGCACCCTTTAGAACAATCGTGCACTGCAGGCGGGTTGCTGCAGCCCGCAAGCGCTCCACCCGATCAAATCCATTCGCCGAGCCTCCAAACAAGCGACGAAACTCGCCGGGGTGGGGGGTCAGGATGGAACCTGGAGGCAGCTTTTCTAATAAGTCCGGGTGCGCTGCCAGCAGATTGAGCGCATCAGCATCCAAAATCGGGGGAATGGCCGCTGTGGTCAGGATCAACTCCAGTTGTTGCTTCGCAGACTCGTCCTGTCCCATTCCGGGTCCTATGGCAACCACGGCGGAGGCCAGTTGTCCTGCCGGGTCGGTGAGGTGCATAATTTCAGGGGTCCGGGGACAGTGATCCATCCCGGGGCTGGTTAGCCAACAGCTCGCCAGTCCTGCTCCGGCGCGCAAAGCCGCTTCTGCAGCCAACCAGGCTGCTCCCCGCATGCCGGCCCTTCCCCCGACAACGAGTACGTGACCGTACAAATTTTTGTGGCCAAAATGCTGGCGCTGTGGAAAACTCGCTTCCAGATCAGAAGTTTCCACCCAAAAATCCGGGCTAGGCAGGGTGTCCGAGAGCCCGGGAAACCATCCGATGGGAAGCCAATCCCAGGCTTGGCAATACGGCGTGGAATCGGGCAGGAGCAGGGCTTTTTTCGGACCTGCAAAGCCCAGACAACGGGACGCGCGAACTACTGTGCCCGAGCTGGGAGCGTCGGCAAATAGGCCGCTGGGCAGGTCAATGGAAACAACTTCTGCGCCACTGGCATTCAAGCGTTCCACTACCGTTTCAACGAGGCCTTGCAACGGTCGGTTCAGGCCTGAACCGAAAAGCGCATCAATGACAAGGGTGGAGGGCTCAATCGGGTTCCAGTCGCTGGTGTTCCTGATGTTGGCTAAGGGCGGGTGAAGACGCTCCAACCGCTCCAGGTTCAGCCTAAAATCGTCCGAGCCGGACTCCTGAATCCAGATGATGCGCACGCTGATGGAGTAGCCCGCCTGAATCAAATGACGCGCAACAGCTAATCCGTCACCGCCATTGTTTCCGGTTCCGGCAAGGATAAGCACGGGCCGCCCACTTGGATAATGCAACTGAAACCACTGGCTGAATACCCGCGACGCACGCTCCATCAAATCAATGGAAGAGATGGGTTCGCGCTTGATAGTCTCCTGGTCCATCCAGCGAACCTGATCTTGATTTAATACTTTAAGCATTCCAATTTAATCGTTTGATATGCCGTAGTTTATGAGTGTACTTTTTCTTTTCGGAGTGAAAAATACCATGTGTGTCCAGCGCGTCGATGCGCACACTTCCGGAGGCGTGGAGAATGCGACCGGGACCGCAGAGCATGCCAACGTGAACAATTCGACCTTCTTCGTTTTCAAAGAATGCCAGGTCGCCTTCGGCTGCCTGGTACACAAAGTCCACCGTTTCACCCACCAAGGCCTGGTCAGAGGCATCCCGGGGAAGGGAGACGCCCGCAGTTTTGCAAACCACTTGAACCAGCCCCGAACAGTCGATTCCAAATGGCGTTTTACCCCCCCACAAATAGGGCGCGCCAAGGAATTTGTTGGCCACTTTAACGGCAAACGCAGCGGCCGGTGTTACCGCGCCAGCCTCGACCGCCTGCCCGTTAAAGACGAACTTTTCCTGTTGCAATTTGAAGTTCAACCCGTCAAATTGTGGCAGGATACTGCCCAAAACCAGCAAAACATGGCGGTCTCTACTGGTAGCACTCTGCACCAAATCAAGCGTGCACCAGGGTAATTCTGACGGGGAAAGGGAGTTTTTAAGCAGCCGCGACTGCGAGCGTTCTAACCAGCCTTCGTACCCGTCAGAATCAATCCGGATTTGGAGCCATTCGCCCTCTTCGCGGAGCAATTCCCAGGTTTCGCCAAACAATAATTGCGTCACCATTTCGCTTTTATGGGAGGGTTCCCGGCGAACTGGAATAACGCTAAAAGTGCATAAGCCATGATTCATATGGTCCCAATTTAGGCATTTGTCCACACCGCTAAAGTTGTGGGTAAAAATGGGGAGAAAGGCATCGGAAATCCCAACCTTCTCCGTACCTTGGTTGTGGGAAACAGGGAGGCTTAACGTACACGTAACGAATACTTTACACTCGAATGCAATTGTGGCTTTCCACTGTTATAAATAGGTTTGAGCGTCGCATCTTCTTCAGATTAATCGTATTGATTTTTCTGGTCGGGGGTTCTTTGTACTCATCCAACGGGCAAATCACGGCAAACTTTACCGCAGACTCCACCACTGGCTGTGAGCAGCTTTTGGTGAACTTCAGTGATTTGTCTACAGGTACCGTCACCTCCTGGACCTGGGCTATTTACAACGATGCCGGTGCGGTCGTGGGGTTTTCTTCTTTAGAGGATCCAAGTTTCGTTTTTGACATCCCAGGTAGCTACGATGTTGAACTGACGGTCTGTGGACCTGCCGGATGCGACACGCGTTATTTGACTGATTACCTCCTGCTCTTTGAGGCGCCGGACGTGCTTTATACGGCTTCCGCCTTTTCTGGTTGCCCACCGATCAACATCAGCTTTACGGACTTGACCACGTACGCGTCCGGGGCGTTTCTCAACCGATTTTGGGTTATAGAAGGGGGACCGTTGCTGCCAACATCCTCAACCATCAATTATACGTTTACCGCACCGGGCATTTACGATGTGTTGCTTTTAATTGAAGACGACAACGGGTGCAGCGCTTTTTTCGAAGACTCTGTAGAGATATTCGCTCCACCTACAGCGGTTCTCTCTGCTACGGACTATTCGGCCTGCAATCCTCCTCTTGCCACGACCTTTTCAGCAGCGGTTACCGGAACGCCGCCCTACCTGTATAGTTGGAATTTCGGAGATGGCGGCACGTCTGCATTGCCATCACCATCGCATACCTACAGCAGTTCCGGGAGCTTTGACGTGAGCCTCACGATCACTGATGGTCAAGGTTGCGTAGCCACAATTTCGGAGCTTGCTTTTATAGAGGTTTTTCCGGCTGATGTCCAGTTTACCTCCGCCACTCCTGTTGGTTGTGTCGGCCAGCCCCTTGATTTTATTAATACCAGCACACCCAGTTCGGGAACCTGGGTTTGGAATTTTGGCGATGGCGGGCCAGTCTCCGGGTTTTTCTCCCCGAGTCACACGTATGCAACTCCCGGCACCTACACGGTTAGCCTGTTGGGCAGTTTTGGCAGTGGTTGCTCGGACAACTTCAGCCAGATCATTACTGTTCAAAATCCTCCCACGGGAGACTTTACGGCATCGACTACTGAAGATTGTCAAGTTCCCGCAACCATCTCGTTCAGCAGTATTCCAGGGGCTACCGTGGCCTCCTACCTTTGGACTTTCGGTGACGGCAGCACGTCTGTTGTGGCGAACCCAAGCCACACCTACACGGCTTATGGTTCCTACACGGTAACGTTGACCATGTTTGATGCCGCGGGGTGTTCCGTTGTGGTCACTAAAAACAATTACCTCTCCATTCAACCGCTAGACGTAGGGTTTGTCTTGGATCCAGAGGACGGTTGTGCACCATTGACGATTTTGTTTTCGGACACCACAAGCAGCCCTTCGCCAATAGTCAATTGGTTATGGTCCTTTGGTACCGGTGCCACTGCCACCGCAGCTTCACCCAGCTATACCTACATCACCCCTGGCTGTTATGATGTTTCCTTGACGGTCACCACCGCTACCGGTTGCACCGCCACTTTGTTGGAACCGGGTTTTGCCTGCACAGGCAGCGACAACACGGCGTTTTTTACCGTGCCTGATACCTCCTGTCCTGCCGTGCTTGTCGGGGTTGGAACCGCCGGTTTGGATGCCGTGGAAGTATTTGTAGATGGCGGATTGCTCACGACAATTCCGAATCCAGCGGATCCGATGCTGATCCCGAATATTCCCAATGGTTTGCACGATTTAATGCTGATTTCCTATGACAACGGCTGTCCGGATACCCTGGAGACTTCCATCTACATTCTGGCTCCCATTGACTCGGTGATCAACGTCATACGGGATTGCGCCAATCCTTACCAGGTAACGTTTATCCTTCAGCCTTCCGTGGCAGATTCGTCTTGCGGCTGGGAATGGGATTTGGGCGATGGCACCATTATCGCCAACGTGGATACCCTGGTGTATACCTATGCCGCTCCAGGCTTCTATGTGCTGAACATAGAGGTGTTTTGCTTGGATCTCGGTGCATGCGGAACATTGGCTGCTGGCGGCTTGACGATCACCGATCCTGTCGCTGATTTTACACCAGCAATCGATTTTAGTTGCAGTTACCCGGTTGCCATAAACTTTGAGGACCTTTCCACCGATGGCTTCAACGATGACCTAATCTATGCCTGGTCGTTTGGCGACGGGGGCACTGCTTTTGTCTCTGGACCCACCCGAAATTTTACCACACCAGGAGAGTTCGTGGTCAGCGTGGTCATTACAGATGTGAATGGTTGCACCGACTCGCACAGCGACACGGTTAACATCAGTCAATTGCAGGCAGATTTAAGTTGGATAGCGCTTTGTTCCCCCTTGGATGTGGAAATAACAGATGCAACGGTTGCTGTCGGCGGCGACATCACCTCCTGGTCCATTGACTACGGCGATGGCACGAGTTCAGTAATTGTGCCACCGGCGTCGCTTGGCACGGTAATTCATACATACCCAACGGAAGGGGACTTTAACGTGCAGTTGTTGGTCTTCAACGAATTTGGTTGCTCGGATATTGTCCTGGTCGAAGTAAGCAATACCTTCCTGCGGCCTGATTTTTTAGTGAATGATGCGTTCCCCTGTGCGGGGCAGTCGATCAATTTTATCAACCTGAGCATTGGAACCGGGCTTACTTATTTCTGGGATTTTGGCGTTCCCGGTGCCACGGATGATACCAGCAACGTCTATGAACCTTCGTATTCTTATCCTTATGTGGGAACCTTTAGCCCTTCTTTGGTCATTACTGACGTGAATGGTTGCACACAATCGCTGGTCCTGCCGGATTTGATTACCACGGACACCATCGTGGTGGAACCTTTCACCTGGACTACCCTGATTGAAAACTGCAATTTTGCGCTCGTGGAATTTCAGCCAAGTCCGTTGGACACAACCGAAGCATGTGACTACTTCTGGAACTTTGGCGATGGTGGAGTTTCCATAGAACGAACCCCCATTTATCCCTACGTATTGGCCGGTGAATACAATGTTTCGCTGACCATCACCAATTGCAATGGTTGTACAGACCTCTACACCCTGAGCAATGCTATAACGGTGATCGGTCCTTTTGGCAACTTCTCCGTTTCGGATGACAGCATCTGCATTGGCCAAACCATTGTCTTTTTAGCCAACGTGGTCAAATCGGACTCTATCTTCCTGTTTGCAGGCAACGGTGATGTCTTTGGAACAGATATTCCCTTCAGCGATTCGGTCAGTACCCATATTCTGACCTATGCCTACAGTATTCCCGGCATTTACACTCCTCAAATTGTAATCAAGGACACCACTGGATGTTTTTCCGTGTTGACTGGAGATAGCATTTTCGTGGGATCACCTTCGGTTGCAGCGTTTGACCTGCCAATCGTTGAGGCGTGTCTGGGAGGGGAGTTTCCGCTCATTGACCTAACCGTTGCTGTGGATCCAATTACCGGGCTAAGTTGGAGTTTTACCGATACGCTGCTACTTGGAGTGGTTGCGGACACCACTTTTTTTATTCCGCTCGCCGCCGGACTATACCCCTTTCAGTTGCTGGTTCAAACTGCCTTCGGTTGCGTGGACTCTGCTGCTGGTTCTTTCAATGTCTTACCGCTACCGACCATTGGGATCAGTCCGGATACGTCTATTTGTCCAGGCTTGAGTACTCAGTTATTAGCCAGTGGTGGCGTTGCCTACACCTGGTCGCCTGCTATTGGACTGAGCGATCCCTTCCTTGCCAACCCCGTCGCCAACCCGGTCCTAACCACGACATATACCGTAATCGTAGATGACGGCAGTTGCGTGGATTCCGCGCAGGTGACGGTGACTGCCGTGGAGGACTTGTCAATTGTCTTTGGTACCGATACTACGCTATGCCTGGGACAATCGGCGCCGCTTTTTGTCCAATTGCCTACCGGACTTCCTGGTGCCGTGCTCTGGATATGGAGCCCGGTGGAAGGCCTGGATGACCAAACCAGCCTGACTCCTATCGCCACTCCTTTAGCCACAACCACCTACACGATCAGTGTCAGTTGTGGAAACCTGATCAGCTTTGGAGAAGTGAATGTCGTGATCAATGATCCGCCGCTGGCTACCATCGCGCAGGGAGACACCACGATTTTTCCCGGAGAGTCCGTGTCGCTTCCCACTGTTGTTGGGGGGGGTGGGGGTCTGTACAGCTATATCTGGACACCGCCCATTGATTTGACCTGCGCGGATTGCGACAATCCGGTGTCAACGCCAAACAGTGACATAGAGTATGTTTTGTTTGTTCAGGATCAATTCGGGTGCAGCGACAGTGCCAGTGTCCGAATAGATTTGCGCGAAGATTGTGGAGAAGGCGTTTTCGAAATTGCCAACATCATCACGCCAAATGGGGATGGGGCAAACGATGCCTTCAGTTTTCGCTACGAAGGCATTTCTGAAATATTGTCCATTCGCATTTTTGATCGCTGGGGGGCAATTGTGTTTGAAACCCAGGACGTAGAAACGCTGTGGAACGGAACTTGCAGCGGCAAATTCTGCACACCTGGGGTTTACGTTTATACCATTGAAGCCGTTTGCGACAACTTGGTCAAAACAATCTTGGCCGGAAACGTCACGCTGATCCGATGAAGTGCTTATCCCCCTGGCTGAATAATTTGCTGAGCCGTTTTACGCTCGCTTCGATGCTGTTGCTGACGGCGTCATCCCTGCGCGCTCAGGACTGGCATTTCTCTCAATTTCAGGGCAATCCGCTTGCGCTTGACCCCGCCATGGCCGGACTGTTCTCCGGTGATTTGCGTATTGGGTTGCAATACAGGAACCAATGGAATTTTGCCGCCAATTACCACACCATTTCCGCGGCAGCCGACGCTCCGCTGGTGCGTTTCAAGAATGAGGATTTTTTTGCGGGAAGTCTACAGATCATCAGCGATCAGGCTGGCGATCTTCGCTTCCGCACTACCTCCGTAAGTGCTGGTCTAGCCTACCACAAGCGCCTCGATCCTTATAAAAATCATTACTTGTCAGCAGGTTATCAGGCCGGGTATGCATTTCGGGCAGTAGACTACAGCCAAATCGTGGCGTTTGATCCGGAACCGGCAGCTGTATTGGAAAACAACCAGTTCGGATTTTTGGACATGGCTGCGGGAGTCAATTGGTTTTTGGCGCCAAAAAGAAATCAGTTTGTCTACGCTGGCCTGGGAATGCATCACCTCAATCAGCCCGACCAGAGTTTCCAGCAAGACGGCTCAGCTCTGCTGGCCATGCGCGTTAATCTTTACGCAGGGGGCAGTGTACCCATATCATCCGCTGTGTTTCTGCAACCGGCATTGGTGTACTACAACCAAGGACCGCACCATGAACTAAATGCTGGGCTAAACCTGCGGTGGTGGCTTAACCAGGAGCAATCCATTTATCAAAAGGAGCGTGCTGTTGGAATGGGCGTATGGTACCGCGCAGCTGATGCCTTAATTGTCAGCACCCGTTTTGACTACGGCGATTTCCTGATTGGGCTGAGCTATGATATCAATTTTTCCAAACTTTCTCAGGTTTCCAATCTCAACGGAGGTCCGGAGGTTTCGCTGGTTTACATCCTCAATAGCGGAAGAGATGCTGGTGGATCGCTGCGCCAACAGATGTACTGTCCATCCTTCTTTTAAGGGTATTCCTATCAACCCCATATCCTGCGTTAGGCCCATTTTTTTGGACATCCTCCTATGTGCCGTTCACCTAACGTCCTGAAAAGCGCAGAATCCAGGCGTCGTTTTGATTGAAGGTTATGCGCAACGAATCTAATTTATTGGTAGCAGTTGTTTTGTCCACATCCACAAACATGCCGGCGCGGTAATTGCCGTTTTCTCCAAAAAGTACGGCCCGCTGGCCGACCGGTACCTGGATGGCCCGAAGCCTTTTTTCCGCTTCCTTTTTAGTCGGGAAAGAGCCAACAATCAAGTAGTAACCGCTTGTCGGCGCAGTGCCTTCCGAGCTGTAGAGCATGGCCGAGTTTTCTACAGCCACGGCCGGTTTTGTTTTTTCGGGCCAAGGGGCCGGTGCATGAGCGCGGCTGTCGCTCGGCTTGCTAACTTTTTCGCCCGAGGCAACAGGATCGGGAAGGGGGCTCGGCGCGAGCGTCAATGGCTGGCTACGCGAAAGCGATTCAACGGCCGTAGGCAGGTTTTTTTGGCGCCAGGTCGCGCGCAAAGCAAGACTGTCTCGGGCAGCAATTGCGGCAGCGTAGCCGGTAGAATCTTCCATCGGCAATATGGCTATAGGGGTGACAGACAGCAGCGTTGTTGTTGGGCCAAAAGTGGCCATCTGACGTCTTAAACTCGGAATGAGGGGGTGCAGAATAGCGGCACGCCCTTCTTCAATGACCAGTTCAGGAGGCGGAGCTAACCACCTGGCCAGGCTGGTTGATTCCAGTGCAAAACCGCTCAACAAGATTTGCCAAACGCCAAAACATACCAACACAGCGGCAGCCGCCCACCACCAGGCTTGTTTTGGCCAGCGCTCCCCGAAAGGAACAACCGTTTCGCGTCCATCATCTTCTTCTGCGAGTTCTTTGGGTGATAGGGGGGGGGGAACACGGGAGCCGCCAGTGGCGAGTGGCTGCACCTTAAGAACTTGCAGTCCATAGGATTCCTCCAGAAAATTCTCGCGCTCTTCAGGGAGGAAGCGAATTTTTGTGTCCTCCTCCAAGAGCAGTTTGCCTACACCAGGAAAGCGAAGTGTTCGGTCGCGGGTTAGGCGTTGATGGCAGCGCTCCGAAAATTGTCGCACCAGTTCTTCGGCGACCGCGTATGAAACGGATTCGGTTTCTGCTAAACTATGTGCGAGGAGGCCATCGTTGCGCTCTAATCTCGGGTTGAATGCAATAGCCTTATCCGGGGGATAGAACTCCCCTGTGCCCGCGTGCATGCGGGCTGATCGGTACTCCGTGACAAAACCGCCTAGCCCTGGGACAATGACGCAATTGTGCCGGTAGAGCAGGTGTCCAATAAAGGGTAACAGGTCCACTTAGGACACGAAGAACGGAAATCAGAAGGAGAACTGAAGCCCAGCCATGAAGCGAAAACCGTAACTCGGGTATAAATAATAACGCTGGTGTTTAAAACTTGCCAAGTTATTAACATCTGCCCATGCTGTGAAGTACTTATTGACTGCGTAGGTGGCACCGAGATTAATGTCGGCCGTTCCTTTGAGTTTGGTTTCCGAACCATCGGGCATTTTTGCCCAAGTTGGCCCCATGCCTAAAATATCGGCTTTCAGGTGCAGTTTTTCGGTGGCTTTGTAGCGCCCGCCTAAGTTCCAGAGCAATCCTGGTTCATGCCAGGCGCGAGCCTGATCGCCAGTTTCCGAAAAATTGCGCAAATCCAGACTCGCAAAAGCGCGGTATCGCTCGCCACCCTGGTAACTAACTTCAGCATGGGCCACCCATAGGGTCACATCCTCATAGAGCACTTGAAACCTGCGGGTATCCGCAGTATCGTTGACAAAAAGAGCGAAGTCGTTAATCGGCTTTTGCGAAAGCTTGACCTCATAACCGATTCGTCCCTCGTACTCACCGCGAACGCCAGCATAGCGATCTTCAACACGGCTGTTCCGAAACCCAATAGAATCAGCCAGAAATGGATTTGCATCGGTAAGAGTACGCCAGGAATTGGTTTGAAGCCGCATGTTCCATCCGGCAAAAAAGACCAGCTCTTTGTCGAGCAACTTGGCGTTGAATTCCAAATCTGGAAAGAGGAGGAATCGCCCAGTATCGGTTGCCACTTCAAGCCCCGCCAGGATAAAGAAGTCGTCGCGGTTAAAGGCATAGCCGGGTCTGAAACGGAACATTCCCCGGTTGCGTTCCAGCGGGCCCCGATAGACCAGGCCTTCAAAACCGGTGAACAATCTGATTTCGTCTTTAGAAGCCAAGGGATAGCGGAAAACCGTTTCAACAAAGGGTCGGGTTTCCCGACCGTCGAAAACATCTGCCTGTGTTTGAATACCGCCTTTCAGCCCAAACTCGAGCCCAAGATCGTTGGTTTGGGAATTAGCTACCTCCAGCACGGCTCCGGTGCGCAGGAAGCGCTGCCGAACGTCCTCTCGTTGAAAACTTGTGTCTTCTTCGTTATAGCCGTAAAAGAAAACTGATTCGCTTTGCACTTCGCCGTCGAAGCCCAACACCACCGGCCCTAAAAAGTACTTGCCAAAAAGTGCGCCTCCGGCCTGGGTGTAGCGCTGGTTTTCGCGAGCGCCATTTGAAGAGGTGTACCCGCCACGAAAACCGTAGTTGAATTTCTCTGAACGCCCGGAACTATACGCGGCTTCTACCAAAGGCGAAAACTGAGTGCCGAAGCCCAATTTGGCGAAAAGATTGGGAAGGGGCTGCAAAGTCGGTTTGCCCAATGCGACCGGCTTAACCACTGGTGCTTGCCAGGGAATCGGCCGCAGGTAGAGCGGAACCTGATAGTTCTGCACTTCCAGCGATTTGTTTTCCGTTTCAGGAAGGGAAGGCGAAGGGTTTACTTTGACCGCATCCGCAAGGTGCGGCTTGTAGGTACCTACCACCGTTATTTCCTCTTGTTCCAGGTCAGTGCCTGGACTAGCCTGACCAAAAGTAAAGTTGTACCCGCCCAGCAAAACAGCTAAGCTGACAACCAATGTTTGGGATGTCGTCATGCTCAGGGGTTTTTGTTGTTTTCCAGGGTGGGGAGGGCTGGATCACTTTCCAGGAATTCCAACTCGTTGCTTTCACCCAGGCGGGACCGCGAGCGTTCGATGGCATCGATCTCGCGAAGTTTTTGCCTCGCTTCCGCCAATAGCGCGTCGTTGCCGCTGTAATTGTCGATGATGCTGCTTAAAGCGGCGCGGGCCTGAACAAACTGTTCTTCTTCGCGCAACACATCAGCCACCAACAAATAACTGCGAATGACCCATTCTTCGTACGAGGTGCTTTGGATCAGGTCAAGGCAACTGTTCTTAGCTTTTTCATAGTCACCGCGCTCAAATTCCAACCTTGCCCGAAGGTAACTGGATTCTGCGCCAAAGGCGTTTGACGAAGCGCGGCTCACCTGACCAAAAAGGTTGTAAGCTTCGTTGTTTTTTGAAAGCGCCAGATAGGATTTACCGGCATAGTAATTGGCTTCTACACGCTCTTCTCCGGATGCTTCCGGAGACTCTGCCCAACTTGCGCCGAATCGAATGGCCTCCGCATAGTTACCCAGCGAATAGTGGGCGCGCACCAGACCTTTCAACGCTTCGTAGGCATTTCCCTTGAACTCTGCACCGGCATACAGTTGCCCGTACCAGATTGCCGCCTTTTCAAACTCCTGGGTTTCAAAAAATGCGATGCGCGCAGCTTTTAACAAGGCGGTTTCCGTAAATCGGCTGTGTTTTTGTTTGAGCACATGCTCGTAGTCGGGTAATGCTTCGCGATAAGCCGCGTCCTTGTAGCGGCATTCGCCGCGGTAGAAATGCGCCGGGTCCGCAAAAAAGCCATTGGAAAATTCGTCCAGGTAGCGGTTAAACCCTGGAAGGGCAGAAGCACAATCCCCGGTTAAGTATCGTTGGTAAGCGGAATTCCAGGTAACAGAATCGCGCTCCGCCGCCGAAACACCAGCCATTTGCGTATACAATTCGGGACGAGATGTTTCTACCGAGATGTCTCGAATGCCCGTGAGGGCTTCGCGGCCCTCTGGAGAACCTTTGTAGTCGCGCGCAACCTGCTGGTAGTATTGCAAAGCCTGTTCATAGCGCTGAGCGTTGTAGGCCAGGAGGGCCTGTTTTAACATGGCCTTAGAAGTGAAGGGTCCATTGGGGTACTTCTGCAGCAGGCGATCAAAAGAAGCTTGGGCAGCGCTGGAGTTGCCCAAAGACAGGTGCGTGTTGCCGTTTTCGTAAAGCGCGTCATCGTGGTAGGCCGACTGCGGATAATCGTTGACCAGCGCCTGCATCAGGCGCGTTTTCTCGTTGAAATTGCCCTGCAATCCCTGAACAATAGCCCGTTGGAAAAGTGCGTAGTCTGTGCCCGGCCATTTGCCGTCAATAATTTTTTTGTATTCCCGATCTGCCTTGGGATAATCCTTCAACATGAAGTAACAATCGCCCAGTCGAAGGGTGGCATCGGTGGCCATTTGGCGTTTGGCCGGGTCTTCTGACGTCGGTTTCCAGCTCTCCAAAACCTTGGAAAAATGCCCGGCTGCAGGACCGTACCGATCCTGTTCAAGTGAAGCATAACCTAACGTATAATAGGCCGATGGAAGGCTGGCATTACCGGGAAGGTCTGTATTCTTTCCTGCCTTTTGCAAAAAGTCAGTCAGCAGGCGATTGCTTTCAGCATATTGTTTCTTACGGAAGGCAATTTCGCCCAACCAATACAACGCTGATGCGTCGAGTTTTGGCTCCGTGGGGTAAGAGCGGCTGAGCACAAAAAACTGAGCAGCACCCTCCAAATCCTGATCATTGTAACGCTCCACTCCCTGGTAAAATGCCGCTTTTTGATACGCCGCGCGCAACCCTGGTCCTTTGTTTGGAATTTCTTCCAGCACTTGAAGGGCAAGCGCATAATCGCGGGTTCTTAAGATGGCTTCCGCCAGGAGCACTTGCGCTTCTTCGCTGCGATCAGAAGCGGGATACTCTTTCACATACCCGCGCAGCGCCTCAATAGCCACCGCCTGGTAGTCTAACTCGTAGGAGAGCTTTCCGAAAAGAAAGGCGGACTCGCGGGTCAACTCCGGATTGGCGCTGCTTCGGGATGCCTCCTGGAACGAGGAACGGGCTGCTTCCTTGTTCCCTAATTTGAGCAGCGCATCGCCCGAAAGGTAAAGGGCTTGCTGCGCAAGTGTGTCCGTTGCGGTGTTCAGTTGCGCGAAATTGTCTACTGCCTCCTGGTACAAACCTGCGCGGTACTGCGCCACACCCAACTGGAAATAGTCTTCCGGTCTTAGTTTTCGCGCCTTGTCCACGTAGTACTGCAAGTAGGGAAGGGCTTTTTCGTGTTCGCCCAAGGCGTAGTAAGCCTGGCCAATGACTTGATGCAATTCCACATCATATTGAATCTTACGGTCGCCAATGAGCGGGCTCGCATAATCAATGGCCAGTTGATAATCGCCGCGAGCAAAATAAACCTGCGCAATGTAGTAGGGCACTACTTTTTCATAGGCGGAACTCAGTGCGGCTACTTCAAAAGCCGCCAGCGCTTCTTCATATTCTCCGTCCGCTAAAGCGATGTAACCGTAATAGTAGTTCGAAGGGTAGTAGTACTCTGAATCGCCTTCACGGACTTGCGCAAAGAGGGGCTTTGCTTCGTCTAAGAGTTTGCGGCTAAAGTAGCAGTACCCCAGTTGGAAGGCGTAGTTCATCCGGTCTGCCGGTTCCAAATCACCCGGCTGAACTTTCGAAAACCAGTCGAGCGCATCACGGTATTCCTTCTCCCGAAAATAATAGCGACCCAACTGGTAATAGGCCAATTGTTTACGCGGGTGTTCGGGGTATTCGGCGGCAAATTGCTGCAGCAGCATTTCCGCATCCGGATTGTACAACTCTACGGCACAAACCGCTTCATAATAGGCGGCATTGACCTGGTATTGGTAAACCTGATCTTGTCCCACAGGCCGGCTTTGTTGCCGAACTTCAGCAAAGGCACTGGCAGCCGCAGCATATTGTTTTAACTGGAAGAGGTCTTCTGCCTGGCGATACAGGGCATAGGTATCTTCAAAGTACAAATTGCGCTGAGCGACGGCCGTTGAGCCGGACAAAACCACCAGAGCGGTTGTCAGCAAAAAGCAGCAAGAGAGAATGCGCATGGATGATTGACAGGCAACGATCGTACCAAAATTTCGCAAAGCAAGATGGAACGGGGGCTTGCTTAGACCCATAAACAGGATTTGCGATTTTTTATTGCCTCATGGGAGGCGGTACTCGCACCAGTCAACAAAGTTCTGCCTTCCCGCCTGCACTCGTGCTGATTGTGGCCAAGAGTCATCCACAGGCTATTGTGAATTGCCAACTCTTTTCAATCAGGAGGTCAAAAATTGGGCGTAAGCCAGAAAGTAAGGTTTTAGCGATGCCCTTTAGAATTCGAAGGAAACGGTTAAACTGGGCAGGACAGGCAACTGATTGACTCTTTCAGCGCGAACACGATCGAAATAGAAGATGTTCTCCCGGTCATAAACATTGGAGACGCTTAAGGTGGTCTCCAGGCGATTCTCGTTCAAGAAATTCCAGGTTTTCTTGGCGCTGAGGTCCAGGCGGTGGTAGTAAGGGAGTCGGCCTCCGTTGAGTTCGTCGTCGTTGTAAATGATTCCCAGCGTTCCGTTTTGCGTGGTGTAGTCCGTGCCGATGCCATCCTGAAGATCGACGGATTCGTAAAAACCGGAAGTTTGGGTAAAGGGAAATCCGGAGCCGAGGTTCCATCGGGCACCGAGCTCAAAATCCTTTTTGTCGCCAATCACATAGCTCAAGACAATGTTAGCATTGTGGCGGCGATCATAGTGGGGTGGGTAGGTTTGTTCCCCGTCAAAGCGCGTAACCTTGGAAATGGAATACGCCACCCAAGCATACCAGCGCCGGCGCTCATACTTGGCCAGGAAGTCAATACCAAAGGCATCACCGTTCTCCGTGGCAAAATCCGGGTCGTTCGGGAATAGTTTTTGCCGGTTAATGTTAATAAGCTGCGTAAAGCGCTTTAGGTAGGGTTCCACTGTGAGTTCCAGGTTGTCGGTGGCATCCACCTCTACACCACCGACCACGTGCCAGGCTTTTTGAAGTCGGTGGCTGTCTTCGCTGCGATCCGGCGTTTCAATAGCCTCATCCGGACCTGATAGAAAACCGTTGAAAAGGTTCACCACATCGCGGTCAGAGCGCGTATCGATCAGGTTTTGGCTGTAAAAACCCCCGGCAAATTTGATCCTGACCCGATTCGTAGCATTGTACTTCAAGCCCAACCTCGGTTCCGGCGACGCTGTTCCCAGCGAAGAATAATACTGGATTCGAAGGCTCGGTTCCAAAACAAACTTGCGGTTGAAAACTTTGCGGTACTTCACGAACGCCCCCAGCTCGGTGGTGAACTGATTCTGCTGGTATTCGACGCCGATAGCGTTGAAAAAACTGAAATCCGTTTCGAACCCATCAATAGAGAACCCAAATTTCACGTCTCCGTCCGGCACGAAGTACGTAAAGTCAACCCCGAGATTGAATCCGTTTACCGCGCTATTGCGCGGCTTCTCATCGGCTTCGCGGAAATTAATGTCATAACCCGAGTAGGCGAAAATGCCTTCGATTAGCACGTTTGAGTTACCCGGAACCACCACGAAATTGGAACCGAAACCAAACGAATTCCAAGCGTAAGTGGTCACATCAGCAAAATTCACCGAGTCACGGAAATTGAACCCGAACAGGCTGAATTTGCTGCCTCCGTCGCTGTTGAACGAAACCTTTCCATAGAGATCCAGGAACGAAAACGGAATGCCCTGGCCGTCGTTGACGTACTCGTAAAGCGTTGGGCTGGTGCGGTTTAGATAGGAATTCTTGGCGGTAAAAACAAAGGACGAACTGCCCCCGCCGGTTTTGCGCAATTTCTGCAGCGGGCCTTCGAGCAGCACCTTTCCCAAAAACGGTGAAGCGGAAACCTTGCCGTGGTACCCGGTGCGGCTGCCGTCGCGCGTTGTGATGTCCACAATGGCCGAAATTCGGTTGCCGTACTCGGCGTTAAAGCCACCCGTCAGGACTTCGACGTTGCGAATTATGTCAGTTTCAAAGACCGAGAACAGGCCGATGGAGTGAAAGGGGTTGTAAATGACCATGCCATCCAGCAGCACTTTATTGTGGATCGGTGCACCACCCCGGATGTACAATTGACCACCCTGATCCCCGGTGAAAATCACCCCCGGCAACACTTGCAAGTACTGCGCCAGGTCGGGCTCACCGCCCACAGAGGGCAGCGCCTTAATTTGCTTGGGCGTAACGGTTACCGTTGAGATCTGGACCTCCTCGTACTTTTCCTGTGTCTTGCTGGTAACCGTCACCTCCTTGAGTCTGATGTCGCTTTTGACCAGGTAAAGTTTAAGATTAACGATAGGGTTGCCTTTTGCCATGACCGCCGGCTCGCTGAGCGTGTCGTACTCAATGTTGGTGACCAGCACGTTGTACTCGCCTTCCGGAACATTGGAAATGGAAAAAAAACCGTTGTCGTCGGTTGCCGCTCCCATCGTGGTGCCCTTCAAAATGACGTTCGTAAAAATGACGGGCTCACCAGAAGCTTCCTCATATACGAAGCCCCTTATGGTTCCATTCTGAGCCAACACGGAAAATGCAGAGAAGCAGAACACCGTCAAGGCCACAGGAATACGCATAAGAGATTAAAATTAAGGCGGGGGAATGGCCTGGTTTAACAGGCGCGACGGTCCGGGATAAATATGACGGGGGGGTGACGGCACAACGCCCTGTGCTGGCCAAAAGTAAAACACCAGCGTTAGCCAACCACTTCTGCAACGAGGCTGGCGGCTTCGCGCAATAAGATCGCTGACCGCACTTTTAAGCCACTTTCATCAATGATCTTTTTGGCTTCCTCCGCGTTGGTACCCTGGAGCCGGACAATGATGGGCACTTTGACTTCTCCGATGTTGCGGTACGCGTCGACAACACCCTGGGCCACCCGGTCACAGCGCACGATGCCGCCGAAGATGTTGATGAGAATGGCCTTGACGTTGGGGTCTTTTAAAATAATGCGGAAACCCGCTTCTACCGTTTGAGCGCTGGCGGTGCCCCCAACGTCCAGAAAGTTTGCCGGCTCTCCACCGCTTAGCTTGATAATGTCCATGGTAGCCATGGCCAGGCCGGCACCGTTGACCATGCAGCCTACGTTGCCATCGAGCTTGATGAAGTTGAGGTTGAACTTACCGGCTTCCACTTCAGCCGGATCTTCTTCGTCCAAATCGCGCAGGGCTGCCAAATCCGCATGCCGGTAAAGAGCGTTATCATCGATGGCCACCTTGCTGTCAACGGCCAAAATTTTGTCGTCAGAGGTTTTTAACACCGGATTGATTTCAAACAAGCTGGCATCTGAGCTCCGGTAAGCCTCGTACAGCGCGGTGACAAAATGCGTCATTTCCTTATAGGCATTGCCGGATAAGCCCAACCCAAAGGCGATGTTGCGCGCCTGAAAGGGCAGGAGCGGACCGCTTCCGTCTACAAATTCGCGGAAGATCTTCTCAGGTGTTTTTTCGGCGACTTGTTCAATGTCCATGCCGCCCTCTGGCGAGTAAACCACCACATTTCGCCCGGAATTCCTATCCAGGAGCACGCTCATGTAGTATTCTTCCGTCTGGGAAGCGCCAGGATAATAAACATCTTGGGTAATCAGCACTTTGCGGACCAGTTTGCCCTCTGGACCGGTTTGAGGCGTGATAAGCGTCATCCCCAGGATTTGGCCAGCTATTTGTCGGACGTCTTCCAGCGACTTTGCGAGTTTTACGCCTCCGCCCTTGCCCCGGCCACCGGCATGGATTTGAGCCTTGACAACCCACCAGGATGTACCGGTTTGTGCCTGAAGGGTTTTGGCCGCTTCTACGGCTTCCTCTGCGGTCTCTGCAGGAATGCCTTGCTGAATGGCAACGCCGAAGCGCTGTAGGAGTTCTTTACCTTGGTATTCGTGCAGGTTCATGTCGAATGGAGGAGTTTCTTTAAGGCCACGAAAGTACGGAAATCCCAATTCATGACGGGATCCCGGAAGGACCAGGAGCAAGCCAAAACACAAGCGGGACCGCCCGATGGACAGCCCCGCTAAAATGATTTACGCTTACCTGGAAGCGTTTTGCTGAGAAAGCTTACTTTTCTTCGCAGTTGACCGTGGTGCTCGACACAGTAGCGGCAAGTTCTTGGAGGGTTACGAATGCATCGCGATCGTCTTTGCTGTCGGAGCAAAGCTCTGAATCAGCGGCGCCGTTTCCAAATTCGCAGACCACGCACTTCTCTCCGCAAGAGCTAAAGGTGAACGCGGCAAACAAGGCAGCAGCAGCAAACAGGCTAATCTTCTTCATAATTGCGTTTTTTTGAGGCACCGCGCTTGAGCGCAGCGCGTAACGAATGGTCAAAAGTACGCTTATCTTACAATGTACCCCCTCTTGGCTACTCACGAACCCATCCAAACTGACTTAAATACTAAACACGTCGTCCGTGCAGTAAGCCTGACCAAGGCCTACGGTGCTCTGACGGTCCTGAAAGGGGTAAACCTGGAAGTGGCGCGAGGGGAGGTTGTTGCCATTGTCGGGGCTAGCGGCGCAGGGAAATCCACGTTGTTGCATCTTCTGGGCACGCTGGACCGGCCTGATTCCGGCCAGGTATGGATTGCCGGTGAGCTGGTCAGTGACTTGCCCAAGGCTCGGCTGGATGCCTTTCGCAACCGGAGCATCGGGTTTGTTTTTCAGGCTCATCATCTCTTAGCGGAGTTTTCGGCCCTGGAAAATGTGATGATTCCAGGGTTAATTGCGGCAAGACCTGAAGCGCAAATTCGGGATCGCGCTAAGGAGTTGCTTGGGCAATTGGGCCTTTTCGCCCGTTTGGACCACAAGCCCGGGCAGCTCTCCGGTGGCGAACAACAACGCGTGGCCGTAGCGCGAGCACTGCTCAACGAGCCGGATGTCATTCTCGCTGACGAACCTTCGGGCAACCTGGATTCCGACAATTCCCGGGAGCTGCACCAACTTTTTTTCAAGTTGCGTGAGCAATTCGGGCAGACCTTTGTGATCGTTACCCACAATACTGACCTGGCAGCGATGGCCGATCGCAAGCTGGTAATGGTGGATGGGCGAATGGCTCCATAGGTTGATGCAAGGTTTGCCCAGCTGTAAAAGACCTGGTTGGGTTGCATCCAGGTACGTTTCCCTTCACCTTTGCGCAGGGTCGCTCCATTTGGGCAGATGACCCTACCTTTGTGGCTCATTTTTACCCGGTTTTTTTCACTTACGAAACGTTCTTCTATTGGCCTTTGGAATCAACAAAAGGCGGCTAAAAAAAGCCGCGCACCGACTTAGGCACCTGCCTGGCGGCTTGGACTTTTTCAGGTACTCCGGCAACAAAGTTCACGCGGCGTGGCTGAGGGCTCGCAAGAGCACTCGGGTTGCGCATCCTTCCTCCATCATGTTGGAAGTGACCAACCACTGCAACCTAAAGTGCATTACGTGTCCGCGCGAGTACCAGTTTGGTGAGGAGATGGCGAAGGGCTTCATGGACATCCGGCAACTGCGCAAAGTGGTGGATGAAGTGTATCCTTATGTGGACTCCATTGGTCTGACCGGTTTGGGCGAAACGCTCATGTACAAGCCGCTGGAAGAAGCGGTAGACTACATCCGCGCTAAAAGCGACGGCATCATTCTGTTCATTTCCATCAACGCGCACCTGCCCAAATGCGTTGAAATTGCCAGCCGGTTAGCGGATAAACTCGATACCATACAGATTAGTATGGACGGGGTTGGCGACGTTTACGAGCAGGTTCGCCTGCGCAGCAATTACAATACCTTTTTTGAAAATACACGAGCCATTGCCGCAGCTGCGAAAGACAAGCGCGCAGAAGTGATGTTCAATTTTGTCGCGGTAAAAGAAAACTACCACACCTTGGCGGAAGTGGTAGAAGCGGCGCATCAATTAGGCGTGGGCTATGTTAACGTGACGCCGTTTAACGTAGCCTCTGTTACGGCTCACGACGTTTCGTACTACGACTTCTTTCAAACCGAAGCCTTTAAAAACGAAATTATTCGAGCCAAAGAAATGGCTGATCGCGTGGGCGACGTCATCCTTTCGGTTTGGGACTTCAAGAGTCCTGCCGGCTTCCAGAAATGCCACCTTCCCTGGTCGCATTTTTACATTTCCTGGAACGGCTACATGACGCCTTGTTGTGCAAAACCCTTTCCCAAGGAACTGAACTTCGGAAACGTCTTCGAAGAGGGCCTGATGACCTGCCTGAACAAGCCGGAGTACCAGCAGTTTCGCGAGTTATGGTACAAAAACGAGACCCCGGAATTTTGCCAAAAATGCCACATGGTGGACATGGCTCCCATTCCGATGAACGTGGATCTGCCGATCAATTGATCCCGGCGAACTCTTGCTTTTGATCGGCAGGTGCTTCGGCGGGTTCCGGGTAGGGGATGGCGTCCAGTGCCTTGGACCATTTGGCTACCAACGCATCAAACACCGGACGGAGCTTCTCGTTAATGGGGAAGGAGGCCGGAATCTTTTCAAGGAAGGGATCTACCTGCTGGCCGTTTTTCCAGAATCGGTAGCACAGGTGAGGTCCGGTAGCGAGGCCCGTGCTGCCCACGTAGCCGATCACCTCGCCCTGCTTAACAGCCCGGCCATTTTTCATGCCCGGAGCAAAACGGCTCATGTGCAGGTACTGCGTGGAGTAGGTGTCGTTGTGCTTGATTTTGACGAAGTTCCCGTTGCCGCTGTTGTACCCGGCAGCAATCACGAGACCGTCCCCGGTGGCGTGGATAGGAGTGCCTTCGGGAGCGGCGTAATCTGTTCCCAGGTGCGCTTTGTAGCGCTTCTGAACAGGGTGAAAACGCTTGAGCGAATACCGCGAAGAAATGCGGGTGTAGTTCAACGGAGCCTGAAGGAAGGCCCTTTTCAAGCTCTTGCCTTCTGCATCAAAGTAGCCGGTTTCACCTTCCTGGTCAAAACGGAAGGCTTCAAACTCTTTTCCGCGGTAGTTAAACGAAGAAGCAAAGATGCTGTCAACCCCGACAGATTCGCCGTCTACGAAGCTTTCCCCGTAGATCACCTTGAATTTATCACCATCCTGGATTTTGTAAAAGTCAATGGACCAGGCGTACAAATCGGCCAAGCGTACGGCTAGTTCAGCGCTGGCACCGCCGTCGAGGAGGCTTTGGTAGAGGGAACTGGTGATAATGCCCGCAACTTCGCGGACTTTGCGCTCCACCGGCTTGCTGGCCCGGTAGCCGCTGACCGAATCTCCCTCAAACGTGTAAACTACGTATTCAATTTTATTTTCTTCGTAAACAAAGTAGCGAGCGCTGGAATCCGGACCCAACAGCAGGGTGTACGGGTTTCCAGCCCTCATCCGGCGGAAATCGAATAACTCAATGTCTTGAGCCATCCGGTCAATCAAGGCATAGGCCACCTGGTGTGGTAGCAGAATATCAGCTAGAAATTGATTGCTGCCCACTTCACCTTCCACTAAAACGAAGGAATCAATAGGCAAGCCGTAGCGGATCTCACAGGGTTTTTCTAAGGCTGCGGTGCCTTCCTTGGCCTCAGCTTCGGACCGGCCAAACTGGCAACCGGACAGAAACAAGGTGCTGAGGGCTAACGTGGTGCAGAAGAAAGCTGAAGCAGCTTTGGAGAGAAGGCCAGAAGAGGCGAGGCGAGTGGTTAACGACATAAGGCTATATAACTCCTTGATCTAATGAGAAAAACGCGCTGCAAGAATAGCAACAACTCCCCCCTTTGTCCAACTTCTTACGCAATTATTATTCCACAGGGTTCACCATTCGTCCTTCTTTTTGCGCATTCGACCGTCTAATTTTTAGGACAGCGGCTTGCCGTCCGGCTGCTTTACTTTTGCCGTCCATGGCAAGGAAAGGCATTTTGGGGCTGGTGTTGGTCTTTGGTTGGACTTGCGTACAAGCCGGGGGCGGTTGGACCTTAGATCGCGGCGAAGCCTGGTTTGAGGGTTCCGTTTCTTACCTCAGCTATTCTGAACTATGGCAGCAGAGCAGCCCTTTTCTGCAGCTCCAACGGCCGGTTACGGATTTTGGTATTCGCCTTTACGCAGAATACGGGCTTCGAGATAACCTGACTCTCCTCGGGCAATTGCCTTTTCGGATGGTCAGTACGGAGGCCGAGCCCACTGGCTCTCCGGATTTTACCGACACCCTGCCAACGGGAAGCATGAACTATTTGGGCAATTACCGCCTTGGGGCGCGGTACCAGGTGCTCAAAAAGAACCAAACGGTGGTGAGTCTTCAAGGTATTGTAGAGTCCAACAACAGCGATTTAAACCAGATCACCGGTCTTCAAACCGGTTTTGATGCCTGGTCGGTGGAAATGCTCGTTGCTTTTGGCCAAAGTTTTCCGCGCAGCTACCTGGCCGGGCATGGCGGTATGGCCATTCGAACTAACCAATACAGCGAGGAATTTCTCGGGCAGTTGGAATACGGCGTAAACCTGACAGGCGGTTGGTGGCTCATGGCCGTAGCGGATTACCGACTCAGTTTTAGAAATGGCGATAAAGTACCTTGCAACACGCGGCATACAGGTTTGTATGTTAACAACCAGGAGGCCCTGAGCTACGGGCTCAAAACCTTGGTGCCCATCACGGGCAACTTCGGCCTAAGCGCCGGAGTTTACGGAGCCATAATGGCTGACAACCTTCCGGCAGCACTGTCCTTTAATGGAGGATTGTACTGGAATCCCCAGTTTCGCCGTCCTGGACCAAGCGAGCAGCCTGTTCCGTCCAGCGCTGGTGCAAGGCCATAACCTGCGGAATCAGCAAGCGCTCCCCGTCGTTGACGATGACATGTTGGGAGAGGGCGCGTTTCTCTTCATCCGACCATTGCCGCGCCATCCGCGCGCGGACATCTGCCTCCGAAAGCCCATTTCTGGCCATTGCCCGCTGAAGCCGCAGCTCTTCCGGGGCCCAAATCATAACTACCTCGTCCACCAATTTGTAAGATCCGCTCTCGAACAGCAATGCAGCTTCGCGAAGGGTGTAAGGATACTCACGACGGCGTTCCATCCATTGGGCGGCATCGCGGAACACGGCCGGATGCACGAGTTGATTAAGCCGGGTTAAGGCCTCCGGATCGCGAAAAACCCGGTCCGCTAACACGGATCGGCGCAAGTGGCCCTCAATATCGTAGATATCCGCTCCAAAAGCGGCCTTCAATTGTTCCACCAATGCAAAATCATCGGTCATGATTTGCTTAGCCCGATCATCCGCATAGTAAACGGGAATCCCTAAGGTTTCAAACAAGCGGCAAACCGTGGTTTTTCCGCTCCCAATGCCCCCGGTTATGCCAATGCTAATCATGTTTGCGCACAATGAGTTCAACACTTCGGGGATGCCATTGCAATTGTTGTAATCCATTCGGGTGGCGAATCATCCGGACGTCCACCAAATGCCCGCTGCTGTCGCTTTGGTTGGTTAAGTCCACATCAAGCCTAAAATCTTCTTTCCGAATGGATTCATACCGGCCCATAGGCACCTGGAAACTGACTTCGACCTGGTCTGGAATAAGCGACATTCCCGATTCTGGCAGTGGTGTCAAAGGGATGGCCATGGACATTTCGGTGTAGCGGTCTACCGGGATTTTATAAGCTACCTGCCCAGGATCCACGCTGATGTTAAGCCTCGCGCTTTGCAGGACGCTAACCTGGCCCATAAGGGTCTGGTTAACATTGCTTTGGCTGATCTTTTCGGTGGGCCAAAAGAACATGCTGTTTACGAGGCTGGCCGGACCGGAAACCCAAACTGAATCGGGCACCAGTACTGAAGATTCTGTTAGGCCACAAAAAGGAGCGAAATCGAGATCGGCTCGCAACAGTAAGGGCACTTTTTTTCGTGCGACGGCCTCAGTTTCCAGAAGAATGGAGTCCGGTTGGATGGAAATGAGCCGCAAGTCACGCGGCAGATCGGCGCCAAAGGCGGGGAGGTAGTATTGCGTTACCACCAGCTTGCGATTGCCAAAAGTGGTCAGGTCCAGGCGAAGGGTACGCGTCTGGAACGACTCAAAAAGCAACTTCCATCCGGTTGCTTGTACCAAAAAGAACGCGCGCTCCGGGAGCCGATTAACCACCACATTCTCTTTGGACGAGTTGGTCCAGTCCAGGTTTACCGGAATGTCGGTTTCGTAAGATTTTGAAAGGGTATTGAGGAGCCAAAGGACTGCGGCCAGCGCGATGCTGAGCAGCACACCGACCGTCCTGGAACTCCCCGCCGAGCTCATGTCGCGCTTTCTTCGCCCAGGGCTTTCGTGAACTCTACGGAAACCATGCTGCGCTCAATGCGGATTTTGATGTTTTTATCCACTTCCACCACCAGGGTTTTGTCGTCAACCTGCACCACCCTGCCGTGGATGCCTCCGCTAGTGACGATGCGTTGGCCTTTTTCAATGCCGTCAATAAACGACCGCTGTTCTTTGGCTTTCTTTGCCTGCGGGCGAATCATAAAGAAATAGAGGATGAACACAAACATGGCCAAAAAAATCAGCGATGTCGGTCCGCCGCCGGAGCTTCCGGTCGAAGTAGTTAATAGGACAAACGCGAGCGTCATGCGAAGGGTCTTTTTTTATTCCTCGGGAACGATCACGTTTCCGGAGATGTAGAGCAAATTGGTGTTGGGAACGGTGTTTGCGGTAATGGTAACCGTCTTGTCAAACTTGTCTCTCCGGCCATTGGAGTCGTATGTGACTTTTAGAAAGCCACTTTCGCCGGCAGGGATGGGTTCTTTGGGCCATTCCGGCACGGTACATCCGCAAGATCCTTTAGCCGAAGTGATGACCAACGGCGACTTGCCGGTGTTGCTAAACTTGAACGAGTATTCCACGATCTCGCCCTGAATGATGGCACCAAAATCCCACTTATCCCGCTCAAAGGTGATGAATGGAACAGTGGCCTGGTCCAACACGGCGCCGGGTTTGGTTTCGGCCGATTTCGGGTTGTTGATCATCTCGCCGCTCAAGGCAGGATCGGCATTTCCCCCGTTGGCAGCATCCTGGGAATCAGCACAACTTGTGAAACCAAGGAGGCCGAAAGAGAAACTGACCAAAAAAGCCAGCACAGCGACAGAATTAGAAATGGTAGCTTTCATGGATAGGAGCATTATCGCTGCAAAGATAAGGGCTGCAATATAACCCGTCACGGGAGCAAGGCCGAGCCCCGATGTTGTTGTGAAACGAGGAACATTCGCTCAGACCTAACACGGTTTACTCCACCAGACCCCTGCCGCGCTTGCGAATCCGACCTTCTTCGCGGAGCGTTTTCATTAGGTTGTCTAAAACGCCATTGATGAAATCCTTGGAGCGCGGAGTAGAATATGTTTTTGAAATATCAATATATTCATTAATGGAAACTTTAATGGGAATGGTGTCGCAGTAGAGCAATTCGGTAAGCGCCATTCGAATGAGAATGCGGTCCATTAGCGAAACCCGTTCCATCTCCCAGTTTTCCAGGCGTGGGGCGACCAGTTTTTCCAGTTCTTCTTCTTTTTCCAACCCCAAACGGAGCAGTTCGCAAACAAAATCGCGGCTTTCCTGGGGCAGGTCAAGAATGTCGTCTACCCAGCCGCCGGGCTGGCCGGGTTTCCAGGCCTTTAGGGTATGGAGCACCCGGGGAATTACAATGTCCACATCCTCGTCCCAGGTGGGAAAGCTGTCTTCAAAATGCTGGTCCAAGTCTTCCGAGGGCCACACCACCTCCTCAAACAGTTGGATGGTCACGGCGCGGTCAGCTTCTGCATCATTAAGCGGACTCAAGGCGTAGGTTTCGTACTCGGGAAGGGCTTTTAGCCCGTTGTAGGCTAACCGCACGAGCTCTTCATCGAGTAAATAGCGGAGCTTTTCACGGTCTGCTATTTTGCGAAAGCGATCGTCAGCGCGCAAGGCTGCCACAATGGCATTCTGGTAAAATCGCTTGGAAAACGACAAGTCTTTGTCGGTGGGCAGGTGCTTTGCTGCGCGCATCACCGCTTCACGCTCCACGCTGTCGGCCACTTCAACCAAAAATAAAAAGTGATACAAATAGGAGCGTCCGGTGTCCCGGATGCTGGCCATTAATTTCTTTTCCAAGGCGGCATAATCCCGGCTGCCCTCCTGGTTGTGGGCAAACAAGATTTGCATGACTTTGACGCGCAGACTTCGTCTGCTTAAGAACGGTTGGTTGTTCACAGGCGGCTTTTCAAGGTAGCCACTGCTTCCAACCGGGAAGCGGCCGCGCGCAGCGCGGCTTCGTGCGTGGTAATGCCCTGGCTGTTGGCGATTTTCAGGATTTCCAGCGTGCGGGAGTAGATAACCTCGGTCATTTCCAGGGCGTGTTGTTGGTGATAATTGCCCAGGTATTCGGCGTAGCAATTGATCAATCCACCGGCGTTAATCAAGAAGTCCGGGCAATACACGATGCCTTTTTCCCGCAGCATCTCCCCATGCCGCACCTCATCTTCCAATTGGTTGTTGGCCGCGCCGGCTATGATAGAGCAATGCAGGTGGTCAATAGTGCGGTCGTTGAGTGTAGCGCCGAGTGCACAAGGCGAATACACATCAATGTCCAGATCAAAGAGTGCGTCGGTGGTGGTGGGGCGTGCACCGTAGCTCAGGCAGGCGTGTTCCACGCGTTCGGGATGCAAGTCGGACACCCAGACTTCCGCCCCTTCCTGGCGAAGCCTCTTAACCAGATACGTTCCTACGTTCCCTGCGCCTTCTACGGCCACCCTTCGGCCTTTGGCATCGTCGCTACCAAAAACTTCTTTTAAGCCCGCTTTGAGCCCGAGGTAAACTCCATGCGCAGTGACGGGCGAGGGATCGCCGCCACCGCCTAACCACGATGGCTTTCCTGCCACATGGCTGGTTTCCATCGCCACGTACTCCATGTCGGAGGTGCTGGTTCCCACATCTTCTGCCGTGATGTACTTTCCCTTGAGGCTTTCCACAAATCGGCCGTAACGGCGCCAAAGGGCTTCGGATTTGAGCTTTTGGGGATCGCCGATGATGACCGCTTTGCCGCCGCCGAGGTTAATGCCGCTGATGGCCGCTTTGAAAGTCATGCCGCGCGAAAGGCGAATGACATCGCGCAGGGCTGCTGCTTCATCGGCATAATTCCAAAACCGGGTGCCTCCCAAAGCAGGACCGAGCACCGTGTTGTGAATGCCAATAATGGCTTTCAATCCGGTGGGCTTATCGTAGCAGAAAAAGAGGTTTTCGTGGTCCATCTGGCCCATGAGGCCAAAGATGCCGTCGCCAATTTCGCGGGCTTCAGTGGGAACAACAGGGGCAAAGGGCGCTTGGGACATCAGGTAAATTGTTGGCGTAAATTTTTGATTCTTAAGGCGTTTTGCGTGCGGGATGCAAATTTATTGTTTTTTTTTGTCGCCTACTCCGCTTTGAAAGAACTCGCCTACCTCAATCCCTACTTTTTTAAGTACCGCTACCATTTTATCGGTGGCATCTTTTTTGTAGCGGCATCCAATGTTTTCGCCGTGGTTTCGCCACAAGTGGTGCGTCATGCCATTAATCTGGTTACCGAAAGCCGCGACCTGTACTTCAGCCTGGCTGGCACTGCCGCCCAGGCCGACATGCGCGAGCGGTTCGTGGGCATTCTGCTCCTTTTCGCCGGCGTTTACTTAGTGCTGGCGCTGATCCGGGGGGCATTTATGTTCTTCATGCGCCAGACGCTCATCATCATGTCCCGCCTGGTGGAGTACGACCTTAAAAACGAACTCTACGAGCAGTACCAGCGGCTTGACCAGGGCTTTTACCGCCGCAACAACACCGGCGACCTGATGTCGCGGGTAGCTGAAGACGTCGGGAGGGTCAGAATGTACGTTGGGCCCGCGCTGATGTACGCCATAAACCTGGTGGTCCTGTTCATCCTGGTGATCTACACCATGGTTCGGATTAATCCAACGTTGACCTTGTACGTGCTTTTGCCGCTGCCCATCTTATCGCTTTCCATCTATTACGTCAACAACATCATCAACCGCCGTTCGGAGGCTATCCAAGCTCAGCTTAGCGAGCTGACCTCACGCGCCCAGGAGGTCTTTTCTGGTATACGCGTGGTCAAAGCGTACGCCCAGGAAGATCCCATGGCGCGGCATTTTGATCAAGAGTGTATCGAGTATCGCGAGCGGTCCATGGGGCTGGCCCGCGTTGACGCCATTTTTCAGCCGCTCATGATGCTGCTGATCGGGTTGAGCACCATCATCACCATTCTCATCGGTGGGCAACAGGTTATTGCGGGTACGGTTACCCCTGGAAACGTAGCAGAATTTGTCATCTACGTGAACATGCTCACCTGGCCTGTGGCTTCGCTGGGCTGGGTGGCTTCCATCATTCAGCGCGCTGCAGCCTCACAAAAGAGGATCAACGAATTTTTGGCCATGGAGCCTGCCCTGATTGATACGGGCGAAAGGGTTCCGGATTTTTATGGCGACATCGAGTTTGACCGCGTCACCTTCACCTACCCCGACACCGGTATCCGGGCTTTGCACAACCTGAGTTTCCGAATTCCCGCCGGCAACCGGGTGGCGCTTTTTGGCCGGACAGGCTCCGGCAAATCCACCATTGCTGAACTGTTAGTGCGCATGTACGACCCGGACAGTGGCGTCATTCGCATTGATGGGGTTGACTTGCGGGAGATGCCGTTGAACGAACTTAGACGGAACATTGGTTATGTTCCTCAGGACGTGTTTTTGTTTTCGGAATCGGTGGCCTACAACATCCAGTTCGGCACGGTCGAAGCCGAAAGAAGCCTCGAAAGAGCCAAAGTGCTGGCGGGTTATGCGTCCATTGCAGAGGAAATTGAACAATTCCCCCGAAAATTTGAAACCCGAATTGGCGAGCGCGGCGTGACCCTCAGCGGTGGGCAAAAACAGCGCATTTCCATTGCGCGGGCTTTTTCTAAAAACGCGCCGTTGTTAGTGCTGGACGATTGCCTTAGTGCCGTGGATGCCGGTACGGAAAAGCGCATTCTGGACAACCTGGAAGAGTACCTGCACGGAAAAACCGCCCTGATCATTACCCACCGGGTGTTCAGTCTCCTGGACTTGGATGAAATTCTGGTGTTGGAGCAAGGCACCATAGCGGAAAAGGGAAGTCACGAAGCGCTGCTGTCGGCTGGAGGCTTGTACGCAGAGCTTTACGAGAAGCAAAAGCGCGAAGATCATGCAGCCTAAGTATGGCGTGTAGCGCTGCTTGGCCTTCCTTTCCGGCTCTCACCGCGCATTCCCGCTCACGGCCTTATCTTTGCCGCTCAAATTTCTAGCGGTATGGCACTGAAATGCGGCATTGTCGGTCTTCCGAATGTGGGCAAATCCACCTTGTTCAACTCGTTGTCCAACGCAAAGGCGCAGTCGGCGAATTTCCCTTTTTGCACCATTGAGCCCAATGTTGGCGTGATTACCGTGCCTGACCCGCGCCTGGTCAAATTACAGGAGCTGATCAACCCCAAAAGTTTGGTGGCTACCACCATGGAGTTTGTGGACATTGCTGGCCTGGTCAAAGGAGCGTCAAAAGGGGAGGGGCTGGGCAATCAGTTTCTGGGCAATATCCGGGAAACGGATGCCATCATTCATGTGATCCGCTGCTTTGCAGACGACAACATTGTGCACGTACACGGCCATGTTGACCCCGTTCGCGACAAAGAGATTATTGACACGGAATTGTTGCTTAAAGACCTGGAAGGTCTGGAAAAACGGCTGGACAAACAGCGCCGGGCAGCAAAGTCGGGAGACAAGCCCGCCCAAAAGCAGGTGGCCATGATGGAGCGCCTTAAAACGCATATCGAAGCAGGACTTGCCGTCCGCTCCTTTGACTTGCAGGATGAGGAGGAGCGCGGCTGGCTGCGCGATTTTCAACTGCTCACGGCCAAGCCAGTTTTGTACGCTTGCAATGTAGACGAAGGGGCTATTTTGACTGGCAACGCTTTTGTGGAGCAATTGAAGGCGGCCATTGCCGGAGAGCAGGCAGAAGTTGTCCTGATCTGCGCAGGCATGGAGGCCGAAATAGCAGAGCTGGAAAGCCTGGAGGACCGGGAGGCCTTTCTGGCCGATTTAGGTTTAGAAGAAAGCGGATTAAACCGTCTCATTCGCTCTGCCTACAAACTGATGGATCTGATCACCTATTTCACCGCCGGAGTCAAGGAAGTCCGCGCCTGGACGATTCACCGCGGAACCCGGGCGCCTCAGGCTGCTGGCGTTATCCACAGCGATTTTGAAAAGGGATTTATCCGGGCTGAGGTAATTCCCTACCAGACCTATGTGACGCTAGGTTCTGAAAATGCCTGCAAGGAAGCTGGTAAGCTCCAGGTGGAAGGCAAGGAATACGTGGTTCAGGACGGGGACGTCATGCACTTTCGGTTCAACGTTTGAACGGGCTCTGCCTGTTAAGGCGCTGGATTTTCAGGAGCTGGAAAATAGGTCGGAACTGACTCGACATCGCTGCGCATGGGCTCTCCCTTAAAGCGCCGCTGGCCATAACCATTGCATCACCGTTGACTCAGCGCTCGGATTCCGGCTCGGAAGCCTCGGGCGCCAATGCTTGGCTTGTAAAGTCCAGGGACACAGAGTTGATGCAATAGCGCAGGCCAGTTTCGGTTGGTCCGTCCGGAAAAACATGTCCAAGGTGCGAACCACATTGGCCACAGACCACTTCCGTGCGGATCATGCCATGGCTCTTGTCCACAATCTCCCTGATACGATCACCTGCTGCAGCCCGGTCAAAGGAAGGCCAACCACATCGGCTGTCGAACTTTGAGGCGGACGAAAAGAGTTCTTGGCCACAACCCCCACAGGTATAAGCGCCAGCCTGCCAATGCAGGTTGTACTGGCCGGTAAATGGACGCTCGGTGCCTTTGCCGCGAAGGACGCGGTATCGTTCTGGCCCTAAACGTTCCAACCATTCGGCTTCGCTGGCGGAATTGCTCCAGGATTTGGAATCCGGGTTGGAACCGGGCTGGGCGGGGGGCGTTGAGGGAGGCATTTGGGTTTACTTTACGGTAGCTGTTGAGCAGTGGCTGAAAAGACGACCAATCGATAATCAGGAACAGAAAACTGGCAGGAGCGGTTCATTTTGGAGCAAAAATTGAGCCGAGGAATTGCCCAAAACCGCCATTTTGGTTAAGAAATCCAAAAAAAAGCAGATGCTTTGCAACCAACGCGACATAAAATACGTCCCGAAACGTTTGGGAATTGTTACTTAAGGCCCTATCTTGTTAACAGCATCGGACTTTTAGGGCAAATTAGGGGGTCACACCGTCTCACGCACAGGAAAATGAAGGGTCTATCCATTATCACATCGTACATGCTGGCAGTGTTATTCTGCCTGGTGCTCTCGTTTGTATTGCTGGCCTTCCACATGTACATGAACTGAGCAATCCGCTTACAGTCAAGCCGTTTCAGGTATAGGCCATACCGTTGGCTGTTTCTGCTTTTAAAGCCAGCACACCCTTCAAGAAGTTCGGTCAGGGTTTGAATTGGTTCTCCCAGGCGTCCATAAACTCCTCAAGCTGCTCGGCAACCAGTCGTTTGGCGACAATTTGCTTGTTGTTATCGAGCAAGAAGAGCACCGGAGTGGCATTGATGTCGTAGAGCGTCCGGAACTCGCTGGTCTGATCAAAGTCAGCCACATGGTACCAGCCATCAAGACTGTGTTTTTCAATGAACTTAAGCCATTTGTCCAGTTCTAATTGGGTGTTCACGGCAAAGAGCGAAATGTCGTAGCGCGTTTTTACCTGGTCAAAAGCCTTCTTCAATGCCGGGGTTTCTTTTTGGCAATGACTGCAATCAGGATCCCAGAAATAAAGGATGGTGTACTTAGTGTTTAGGGAGTACAAATTCTGGGTCCGGCCGTTCACATCCTTCATTATGATGTTCGGAGCCGTTTTTCCGATCAAGGTGGGTTCCATCCGTTTAGCCCGATCGGTAATGCGGAAACGCTGGGCTTCATCCAGCCAGGTAGCCTCGCCTTTGTCGTAGTATTTCAAGGCTATGTGCACGTATACCCCATCCATGCCCATGACGTTGGAATTAGCGTATTCATTAAGGAGCCACACCAGACAAAACTTAAACAACTCCGGATTTGCTCTGGATTTGTTGAGGATGTTATCGACTGAGACGCTCAGGGAATCTGGCGAGCGGTAGGAGAGGGTGTTGAGGTAGCGCTCCATCACGTTGTAGACAACAGGGGTGCGAAGCAATCGCTCATCGCTCCAATCCAGTTGGTCCAGACCGTGCCGTCTGGCATAGCGAAATTGAAAGAACGAATCCGTGATGTTGCCTTGGGCGTCGCGGGGAGGCTCCGGCAATTCCTGCTCTTCGAGCGCCTTCAAAATTTTGATGTACAACAGATCCGGATGCTTGAGCAAAAGGTCTTTGCGCCAATCTTTAACCTCCTGGTTTAGTTTTTCCAATTGGTCAAGAATTGCCTTTTGTTCGGGGCTATCGGGTTCCAGCGTCTGTAACTGCGCTGTTAAAGGCTCTGATGCTGTGCGTTTGGCCTGGAGGAACCGGAGGTCTTGGTAAAACACCTCATTTTCTTTAGAGCCTTTGAACTGAATGGAGCCCACCAGGTCATTCACATCACCGGTCATGCTGAATTTGGGCTCGCGTACCACAAACTCAAAATATTCATTCTTACGGCTTGGAAAGACGATCATGTACAAGCCAGAAGGCAGCAGGGTGTCGGCACTGATGGTGACCTTACCTTCTTTGTCCAGCATAAGTGTGTCGGCGATGTACTGCTTATCGCCGTAATGGTAGGCCAGGAAGATGGTTGTGTCGGCAATGTTGTCCAAATCAAATTTGTATTCAAACCCGTCAGCGGCTCGAACATTTCCAGTTATAAAGCTGATAATCAGCGCAGTGTAGAGTAGTAATTTCGACATAGAATAGCAAAGGTTGTTCAATGCGCGCAAATTTAGGGCAAATGCAAGGCATTTGATCTTTGTGCGTAGAGCATTCGCTCAAATGCGGCGTTGCAGCAAAAAGTTTGCCAGAACACGTTAAAGGTCAATTATTCCAAAACGGGCACTTTGATCGCCATAGTGGTGTCCAGCCCGCTCAAAATTTCCACGGCAATGCCATCTGAAAGTCCTAGGGTAAGGTTTTGCCGGACGAATACCTGAGGGTCTTTTTCAATTTCCACATAGGCGGTGTCTCCACTGAATTGAAGTAAGCTTTCTTTTATAAGTAATACAGAATCTCTTTTTTCCAGCAGAATATCGGCATTGGCGCTGTAGCCCGCTCTCAGAAAGGCGGTATGTGTAGGATCGACATCTGCCCGGATATTGAATTTTATAGTTCCTTCTTCCGTAATTCCCTTTGGGGAAATGAACTGGAGCTTGGCATCAAACACCAAGTCTTCAATGGCACCAACAGTCAATTGCAAGGTCATTCCTTCTTTCAATTTGCCCACCTCAGATTCGTCGACTTTGCCTTCAAAAATCATGTCGCCCATGTCGGCTACGGTAACAATCGTGGTGCCTTCATTAAAATTATTGCTGGCAATAGCCGGGCTCCCTTCGCGGACGGGGACATCCAGAATCATGCCGTCTGCAGTAGAACGCACCAGGTTTGCGGCAGTCTTGGAACCGCGCGCAGCACCGGTCTGCAGAACATCCAATGCGGCTTCAGCGCCCTTCAGTTGCTGAAATGCCAAATCAGCAGACAAGGCAAACTGCAGGTAGGCCTGTTCCGCAATGGTCCCGTTTTTGAAAAGCCGTTCCTGGCGTCCGCGTTCTATCTCGGAAGCTTGGTAGTCAATTCGCGCAAGGTCTACCTGGGCGCGAGCCGCTTGTAAACTGTTTTCGTCTGGCACCACCTGAATGCGGGCCAGAAGTTGACCCTTGGTAACCAGTTGACCAGCTTCCACATAGATTTCCTCAATGACTCCAGTTACTTGCGCCTTGACTTCTACTTCGCGGCGCGGCACAATGGATCCAGTAGCCACAGTTTTTTGCACCACATTCCCTACGCTAGCCTTTTCGGTTTCGTAAACGACCGGATCCTTTTTCATCTGATCATAGAAATACTTACCCATGGCAATGGCTAAACCAATAAACAACAGTACAAAAATTATTATTGCTGCTTTTTTCATTCTTTTTCTTTTATAAAAACCACTAAAGGCGATTTGGGGTACTCCTAAGGGATGTTGGCCGGGTCTTCCTTCGCGGTGTTAGGTAGATCTTGGTTAGTGGTGTGAGGTAGTTCTTCCTTGTCAGTTTCCGGTAAAGGGTGCTTCAACAATCCCCTCTGCTAACTTCGGAGACAAGGCAAGCCTAATTTTTAACACCGGAGTTTACTCCTGTAAATGAGGTTGTTAAAAGTTGGGGTTAACGCAGCATATGGTGTTTTTAGGAGTATCCTTAATCTTCTTTAAGCGTGATAGCTGGATTGATGGAGGCCGCTTGAAATGCGGGAATAGCCCCGGCAACTGCACCCGAAAGCACGAGGCAAGCCATTGCAATGAGTGCAAAGGGCAGGTTGATTTCCGGATCGCGGAGAAAGACATTTCCCCCTTCTGCGGCAGCGGCGGTGATCATCTTGTCCGCCAGGGTTAACAGGCCAATCCCGGCCATCAGACCGATGTAGCCCGAAAGCGTTGTCAAGAAAATTGCCTCGGACATAATCATGCGGACAATGCTGCCGTTGGTCGCACCCAAAGCTTTTCGAACCCCAATTTCCTTAACCCGTTCGCGCACGATGATGAGCATAATGTTTCCTACGCCAATGACCCCGGCCAGCAAGGTTCCAAAACTCACAAACAGCACAATAGTTCGAATCCAGAAAAAGAGGTTTTGAAAGCGCAGAAATTCCTCTTCCAGGTTGAAAGAACCAATCGCCTGTTTGTCTTCCGGCGAGACATCGTGCCGCTCGCGGAGCAAGGTGGTTAGCTCTTCCTGAACACTGGCTGTTTCATACCCTTCGCCCACTGTACAGATAAACCAACCGACCTCGTTGATCATGTTGTAGGTGTACTGCATCGTGGTAATGGGCATGAAAATGCTTTCGTCATCTTCTCGGCTTTGGTCGCCGCTCCGCTCCGAATGAGCAATGCCGACCACTAGGAACCACACCCCTTTGATCTTCAGGTATTCCCCAATGGGCTCCTCCTGGCCGAACAAAACTTCAGCAACCCGCTTGCCGATGACAATCACTTTGCGGCGTTCGGCCAAATCAATGGGGTTGATGAATCGCCCTTTGGCCAAACGCACCGGTTCTAGCTTAACCAGCGCATCCGTTTCTCCCCGAACACTGAAGGCCCCTTCTTTGTCTTTGCGAATAATTTGATCCACGGTGAGCCAGAGTCGGGGCGAAATCTGATCCACGCCGTTGACATTGTTGCGAATGGCCGTAATGTCATCCATGTACAGCGGGAAAATTCGACCGGCCTGCAAGCCCTTGTAAGGAACGGTGGTCCGTTCGGTCCAGACAAACATGCTTTTGGTCGAAAACTTGCCGAACTCGAACAACGCTGCATTTTCCAGCGCAGCCCCTGCACCCATCATAACGATTAGCATAAAAATACCCCAAATAACACCGAGCGCGGTCATGGCTGTCCGCAGCTTGTGCTTGGTCAGGGTGGAGAGAATCTCCTGCCATTTGTCCAGATCAAAGAGGCTTTTCAACGGTGGAAAGGATTCAGGATTTCATGGCAACGGCGGGTGCAATGCGCACGGCGCGGATGGCCGGTATCAAACCAGACAGCCCTCCGGAAATGACCAGAATGCTTAGCGCGCCAATCACTACCCCTGGCGTGACGCCCGGGTTTAGGAACATAGTTTCATCACTGGGTGTTGAAGGCAAAACATAGGCGTTCACGACCCAAAGCAGCCCTATACCCAACATCATGCCCAGATACCCGGCGATCCCAGTGATCAGAATAGACTCCTGCATGATCATGGAGACGATGCTGCGGTTCGTAGCCCCCAAAGCTTTCCGCACCCCAATTTCACGCGTCCGCTCTGTGACGGAGATGAGCATAATGTTACTTATGCCAATGATACCCGCAATCAGGGTCAGGATGCCGATAATCCAGATGAAAACCTGAATGCCGGCAAAAAGTCCGAGGAAACGCTTAAACTCTTCCAGCGAATTGCTGATGTAGATGGCCTGCTCATCAGCTGGATCAAAGCGGTGTACATCCGCCAGCCTGTTGCGAAGGGAGGTTTCTAATTGTTTGGACGAAGCGATGTCGGAGCTGTACATGGTCATCATCAACTGGCTGACATTGTCCTGTCCATTATCAATGCGCTGAGCCGTGCTGATCGGTAAATAGATTTGTTTGTTCTCGTTGCGGCCACCGGAATCATTAAAAATGCCGATGACCTGGTAAAGCACCCCTTTGATCTTGATGTAGGTTCCGATCACAGTTTCCTGGGGATCGTATAGTCCGGCGGCGACATCCACTCCGATGACACAGACCTTCCGGAAACCCTGCATGTCGAAGACGTTTAGGTAGCGCCCTTCCGTGACTTCGGTGTTTTCCAGGTATTGGTGATCCGGGTGCACACAGCGAATGTAGTAGGAACTGCTGCGGTCACCCCGGCTGACTGAGTATTCGCCCTGCAGATAATAGCGGCCAGTCAGGCGATCAACTGCGGGCTCTTCCTGCCGGATATCCTGGTAATCGCTGTTGGTAAATTGTATGCTACGCCCGGAAGGTAAACCCCGGTAAGGCATGCTCGTTACGCCGGGATAAATCCAAATACTGTTGATGGCATCATCCTTGAACTGAAACGTGACGCCGCGTTGAAGTCCATTGCCGGATCCGAGCAGCAACACCAGCATCAGCATGCCCCAAAAAACGCTTAGCGACGTAAGCCCCGAGCGAAGCTTGTGTCGCCAAAGCGAGTCAAAGACTTCCCGGCTTTGTTCCAAATTAACCATGGAGCGGGGTTTCTTGCAGTGTGGCGTGGTGATCAATCAGCCCATCGCGCAGGCGGATCAGCCTTTTGGTGCGGCGAGCTACTTCGTCTTCATGCGTAACGATAAGCACCGAAATTCCTTCGCGGTTCACCGCCTCAAACAGCTCCATGATTTCCAGCGAGGTCTGTGAGTCCAACGCACCAGTGGGTTCATCAGCCAGAATAACTTTTGGCTGGCTTACCAGGGCCCGCGCAATGGCAACGCGCTGGTTTTGTCCACCTGACATTTCCGATGGAAGGTGGTCGGCCCAATCGGCGAGCCCTACACGCCCCAGGTATTCCAATGCCTTGCGGTTGCGCTCTTTGCGCCCGATTCCTTTGTAGTAAAGCGGCAGGGCCACATTCTCCACCGCGTTTTTGAACGGCAACAGATTAAACGACTGAAACACAAATCCGATAAACGCATTGCGGTACTTTGCCGCCTGGTCCGGTTTTAGGTTTCGGATGGGCACACCATCCAATTCATACAAGCCCTCATCATAGTCATCCAGGATACCCAATACGTTCAAGAGCGTGGACTTTCCAGACCCCGAAGAACCCATGATGGACACAAATTCACCGGCCTCAATATTCAGGTCAATGCCCTTGAGCACTTCCAATTTACGAGAACCTATGCGGTAAGATTTGCGGATATTGTTTAGTCTGATCATGTTCGGGCCAAGGGGCTCCGTTCGCTATGCCAGTCTGCCTGGCACCCGGACTTTTGGAACTTACCCGCGGCAAAGAGCCGCTTTCTTTACGGGCTTGCAAAGCCAGCTTAACGGGATTAACGGAAGATTAACATATTTCGTGTTTAACAAGATCAAAAAATCCCCGGTTGTTGAGGCGGATCTGCCCTCGTGACTCTCTATTGGCGCTCGGAGCATAGACGCTCGGACTGCGCATAACGTTACAGGCAGCCCTGGAACGCAGCGGAACTACAACCAACCTGTACGCACGGCCAGTTGCAACAGGAGGTTGGCATAC
>CAYSDI010000010.1:0-33095 GCA_964429745.1 uncultured Chitinophagales bacterium
ATCCGGTTCAAAGCCAACCCCATCGTCGCGCAAGTCCAGGAACACCCTTCCCCGATTCACCTGCATGGTCAGCTCCACCTTGCGCGCTTGCGCATGCTTGTACACGTTGTTCAGCAGACCCTGCGCGATGCGAAACAGCACGAGTTGGTACAACAGATCCAGCTTCTCCAGCCGCCGGGGGCGCGGGTAATGGCAAAGCACTTGCGTGCCCGCCACTTCCAGCGGTCGAATGATTTCGTGCAGGGCCTGCACCAAACCGTGCTCGGTCAGGTTGGTTGGAATGCGGTTGTCGCAAATGCCCCGGATTTCCGCCTGCGCGGCGCTCAGTTGCTCGAGCAGGTCATCCAGCGGGGGTTGAAACGCGGCAAGTTCCTGGTGAATGTTGTGCATCAGCGGTCCTAAACGCTGGTCAATGTCCTGGCCAATGGCCTTTCGCACTTCAGATTCGCGGCTGAGCAGCGCGTAGGTGTTTTGCCGGCGCTGCACCATGGCTTCGCTGACCACTTGAAAACCCTCGTCCATCAGCAAGCGAATGCGGCGCAAAAGAATGAGGGTGAGCAAAATGGTGACGGTACTGACCCCAAGCCAATCCAGGGCGAAAAGGCCCGGTCCCGGATGCAACAGCGTCAGGTTTTGCAAGGCGTGGAGGCTGATGGCGAGCAATTGGGGGGCAAGGGCAACCAGCATCAGCAAAGGCTCCCGCAGCCGTTTTTGCCGATGAATGGTCCACACCGAGCCCAGAATAAGTGCGCAAGCCACTAGAAAAACCACTTCATTGGCACAGAACAATACCGTGCGAACCGCCGGAGTGACCCAGGGAAGGGCAAAGGCCAAAAGCGCGCTTAGCACCAGCGCGCGACGAAGCCAATCCAACCGTCGATTCAGCGCAGGAAACTCAACTCGGGTGCGGTAAAGCACCTGCAACAACGCCACGCCTGCAAAAAAAGTAGCGTTGGCCAGCAGTTGCAGCGAAGCGGTTTGCCAAAACAAGCTGCCGGGCCAAAGCCAGGCATGCGCCAGGCCGGTGTACACCGCAGTGAGCCCGGTTCCGCAAAGCGTAAAACCAAACCAGGGCCACCGAAATGGGGTGGCAATCACCAATGAAATAATCAGCCCGAACACCGCAATGGTGCTCATCACCGAAAAGAACGCCGTGTTCTGCGTCAAACGCGTGCGGCGCTGCGCAACCCAACGGTCTTTGTCCCACAGCACAAACGGCAGATTGCGGTTGGTGCCATCGCCTCGCAGTCGCACGAAGACCTGGAGCGTTTCGCCCGAAGAAGCCACCAGCGGAAACGCCGGCAGCCGGTAGGGAAGCACCCGTTCGTGAAATGGCCAGCGCGTGCCAGCGGTGGCAAACGAATCGAGCGCGGCCCCGCGCTGCACAAAAACCGTCACTTCCGGTACCTGAGCCAACCCGATCTCCAGCACCAGCACCCGCTGTGCACTATCGGTTACGGCCACAGGAAGCCGAAACCAATGGTTTGCGGTGCCAAAACCCGTGTGGGGCATAGGCCGGCCTTGCGTTTGCCAGGTCGTGTTTTCCGGGGGAAGGGCCCTGCGGTTCCAGGCGAGCTCTGGCGTTTGCAGCGACGTACCCACATCAAGCCTGCTGAAGCCGGGGTCAACCCGCACGGCCGCTGCGTTCCTCATACCCGCTGTGCTGCTGCCAGAAAGCCCTTCCCCCGCTTGTTGGGCCATGGTACTGCCTGGCCTACCGATGGGGAGGACAACACAAAACAGCAGGAGGAGGAAAAGGCGCATTTGGTGGTTAGAAAATGGATTCCCGATATTAGCCCGACTTTTGCGGACTTGCCCTGCCTGGCGTTACAAGGATTCCAGGGTGTGGGCAACTATTTTCTCTATCTCTCACTTCAACTTCGGCATGAAAGGAATTCTACTGACGGTACTTCTGGCAGGCTTTTCCGCTATGCTCGTGCAAGGGCAACAAGCTGCGGTAACCGGTCAAATCAGCGACGCCGAATCCGGCGAAACCCTCATCGGTGTGAACATTCTGGAGCTCAACAGCCAGACTGGTGCCTCTACAGATGAGAACGGCAACTACCGACTCAGCCTGCCCGAAGGTGAAGCCATTTTGCGCATCACGTATGTCGGGTACGAGAAAGAAGAGTACGAATTGCAATTGGTGGGCGGGCAAACGCAGATTCTGAACATTTCCCTAACGCTGGCAAGTCGCTTGATGGACCAAGTGGTGGTAACCGGCTCCAGGTTTGAAAAGAAGCTCGGCGAAGAAACTGTTTCCATGGAAATTATCCTGCCCAAGCAGTTGGAAAACATCAACGCAGTTCGGGTGGACGATGCCATTTCGCGGGTGCCCGGCGTGAATGTGTTGGATGGCCAGGTGAACATTCGCGGTGGAGCCGGGTACAGCTACGGTGCAGGTACACGGGTGCTGCTGTTGTACAACGACATGCCCATTCTGCAGGCGGATGCCGGTTTTCCGAACTGGTCGACGGTGCCGATTGAGAACATTGGTCAGGTAGAAATCATTAAAGGGGCTGCTTCAGCCTTGTACGGGTCCAGCGCCATCAATGGCATCATTAACCTGCGCAGTGCCGAGCCGGTGACCAAACCTTTTTTCCAAATCTCCACCTTTGGTACACTCTACAACAATCCCCGCAATAACATAGACAGCAACGGCGTACAGAAAGCGTTCTGGCGCGAATCCGATACGGTGCAAACTCCGCACCAGACCGGTTTGAGTGTTGCTTACCGCAAAAAATTTGGACGGCTGGACGTCACGGCCGGCGGATATTTTTATAAAGAGGAGAGTTTTCGCCAGGGTGAATTTGACAACCGCGGTCGCCTAAGCTTGTTGACGCGTTACCGTTTTGCCAAAGTAGACGGACTTTCCGTGGGGTTAAACCTGAATTCGCAGGTTGGCGAAAGCGGAAGCTTTTTTATCTGGAATGGGCAGGGTGCAGAGGCTTACAAGTCTTGGGATTTGATTGGTTTGCCGACGATTACGAAGGGCTTTCGCCTGACCATTGACCCCTTCCTGAACTACTTTGATAGCCGGGGAAACCGGCATCGCGTGCAATTGCGCTACAACCAGGTGGACAACGACAACAACAACGATCAGGGCAACTTTTCTAAGTTCTATTACGGCGAATACCAATATCAGCGCCAATTTGAAGACCAGAACCTGACGCTGACGATGGGCGGCGTAGCCAACGCTGTATCGGTAACCGCCGATCTATACGCCGACTCTGTGAGGGTGGGTACTGAGTTTGTACAAGTAGGCGATCCGCTGAACGGCAGCAACTTTGCCGGGTATGCGCAGGTGGATAAAAAGTTTTTCAACACGCTCAACATCACGTTGGGCGGACGCCTCGAAGCCAACAAGATTTCGTTTACGGATACTGAGCAAAAGTTTGTGTTCCGCGCCGGCGCCAATTACCAGATCGCTGAGTACACGTACATCCGCGCCTCCTGGGGCCAGGGCTACCGCTTTCCAACCATTGCGGAAAAGTTTATTCAGACCAGTTTAGGGGGTGGTCCACCCAGTCCGCTTACACCCATTGTTGCCCCCAACCCGGATTTGGTTTCCGAAACGGGTTGGAACAGCGAAATCGGCATCAAACAGGGGCTGCGCATTGGCAAGTTTGACATGCTGGCTGATTTGAGCTTTTTCTACCAGGAATACCTGGCTATGATGGAATTCACGTTTTTCCAGCAAGGCCTGTTGAGCGGTTTCCAAAGCCGCAACATTGGCGATACGCGGATTTACGGCACCGAATTTACGCTGGGGGGAACGGGCAAAGTGGGCAAACATCCTGTAACGCTGATGGGAGGATATACCTACATCAAACCCGAGTACCAGGAATTCACGCCCGAGCTTGACGAGCTTAGCTCTTGCGATGAAAACCTGTTGAGTTACCGCAACCAGCACACGTTCAAAGCAGAAAGCGAAATCACGTTGGGTACGCTGACGCTGGGAACCAACCTTCAGTATTACAGCCACATGGAGTGCATTGATGCCATCTTCGAAATTTTGCTTCCCGATGTGGCCGAGTTTCGCGAACAAAACAACAACGGCGACTGGATCTGGGACCTTCGCGCAGGGGTTAAGATCGGCGATCACATCAACGTCACGGGAATTGTTAAGAACGTGATGAACCGCGAGTACGCTATTCGTCCGGCGCGCATTGATCCTCCGCGCAACTACACCCTCCGCGTGAGCTACTCCCTGTAGGATACTCCTAAAAACTCCATATCCTGCGTTATGTCCAATTTTTAACATCCTCATTTACAAGAGTAAACTCCGGTGTTAAAAATCGGGCATGCCTTGTCTCTGGAGTTTTTAGAAGCACCCTGTAGCACTGCCCTTGGCCTCAAAGGGTTGTTTTCGTGCAGCTTATTTGCTCATCACAAAGTTGATGGGCAACGTGAACTCCACGGCTACAGGTCGCCCGCTTTGTACGCCTGGCTTCCAGGGGGGCATGGATCGGACCACCCGGATGGATTCTTCATCGCAACCGCCGCCAATGCCGCGGACGACCCTGACATCGGTTACGCGGCCATTGGCCTGAACGGTAAAGCGCACAAACACCTTTCCAGCGATGCCGTTTTCGCGAGCAACCGTAGGGTAAACCATGTTTTCTCTGAGGAACGCATACATGGCCGCTTCACCGCCACTGAATTCGGGCATGACCTCCACGATTTGGAACACAGGTTGTTTTGGGGGGGGCTTCGGCGCGGCTGGCTCGGGCTTTGCGGCGGGTTCGGGGGGTGGGGTTGGCAGCCAAACGAACGAGTCGCCGGGGGCGGTGACGGATCCTGGCTGCTGGAACGACAGCTCTTCGACCGTGGGCATTAACACCTTATCGGGCACCTCTTTGTCTGGTTTAACCACCGGGGGCAAATAGGCCCGGCTGGCCTGAGCCACCGTTTGTATTTCGGGGGGAATCGCGGGTTGTTCTATGGGCGGCGGCGCCGACAGTTGCGAGAACGTGACGATGCGCTCCTGCAATACAGGTGCCTGCGCAGCCCGGCGCTGTTGCACCCGGTACAAAACCAGCGGCACAGACAAGAGCAACATCACCAGCAGCACAGCCGCAACAAACCCGATGATTGTATGCCGGTCTTCTGTCTTGCGCAGGCGGTAGGCACCGTATGCTTTGTTCCGGCCTTCAAAGACCAGATCCAGGTACTCCCCTTGTGGCTGCGGGCTTTTCACGGGCCGCTGTTTTGGAGTGTCTTGCCGGCGCGGTACAACGCTTCATCGACGTCTGAGAGCTCAACCAGCGCGTAGCGTTCTATTCCGGCGAGGGTCAAGTCATCAAGTACATCCACCAGGTTTTCGTAGCGGCTGTCTGGCAAGGGTTTGATCAGCACCACCAACTCCGGGACTTCGCTGTTTAAGCGTACCAGCATAGGCCGCAGCCCGGCAGCTCCGTAGGGAATGATATGCAGCTCTGGCTCAGTTACGCCGCGGTACCAGTGTGCCTGATCGTCGTTACCCAGGATGACAGTGAGCGCTTTGCTTTCTTTGATGGGTTGTTCCAGCAGGTCCATTTGCGGCTCCGGTTTCGGTGGCATAACAATTTCCATGGTTCGGGGCTGGCTGAAGGTAGTGGCCAACATGAAGAAAGTCAGCAACAAAAAGGCCATGTCCACCATGGGATTCATGTCCATGTCAACCGGGGGTTGGGTATGCCGGGCATCGCGATCAGATGGGTCATCCGGATCAAAAAGGTGGGAGTTGGAGTAATGCGTGTTCATGGCTCCATTGCTTTTTCCGCCTTTGGGTCGGTGATGAGGTTGAACCGCGTGATGTTCTGGTCGAGCAGGGTTTGGATCAGTTGATCAACCATAGAATAGGGTACGTTGCGGTCAGCGCGGATGGCTAAGCGAAACGCGGGGTTGATGAGCCGGGCCTGAATCAGCCAATCCGCCAATTGGTTTTGAGCGGAATCCATGGGGATGCCCGGCTGGGCCACGGACTTTCGCTGCTCCGGAGTGAGGTCGAGGAACGACGAGAGCCCTTCAACCGGCATACCAAAACCACCGAGTAACCCAAAGGCCGCGCGCTGATCATCGTTAAAAGCGATGTTGTATCGATCACCCATTCTCCCGATTAATTTTTGCCGGGTGAACTTGCCGTCCACATCCAGAAAAACGAGGCCTTCGGGGCTGACCGTTAGAATGATGACGTCTTTTTCGGGTAGACGGGTGTCGGCAAAAGAGGCTGGGGTGTTCACGGACAGCACTTGGGGCATTTTGAAAGTGGTGGTGAGCATGAAGAAGGTCACGAGCAGAAAAGCCATGTCCACCATGGGGTTCATGTCCAGTTGGGGCGACGAGAAGGAAGGTGCTTTTCTCATGGCTTTGTGCGTAGGTGTGCTGTACAACGGCCCAACAACGAGGGTGGGTTAATTCGGTTTTGGCGTTTCCGTCAGGGCTTTTGCGGCTTGCTGACTTTGCCGCACTTTGAACGCGTGCAGGATGGCGTAGGTGGCCTCATCAATGGCGTAGACGATGTTGCTGATTCGGCTGCTGAAATAGTTATAGGCCACGATGGCTACCGCGGATGTGGGTATGCCAAAGGCCGTGGTGAGCAAAGCCTGGCTAATGCCTCCCGCCAGACCCACGGCATCTGGAGAGCCTACTCGGGCCAGCGACGAGAACGCCTGAATCATGCCGGTTACCGTGCCCAGCAGCCCGATCAGCGTGGCAATCTGCGCCAGAGTAGAAATAATGGAAAGGTTGTTGTTCAGTTGCGGAATCTCCAATTGGGTGGCCTGCTCCAGTTCGTAGCGCAGCAGCAAGCGCTTGTCTTCTTCGGTCATTTCGGGGTTGTTAGCGAGAAGGGCGTAAGTAGTCAACCCTTCGCGTACCACATTGGCTGCAGAGCCACGGTGCTGGTCACATGCCTGGATGGCTTCCTGGTGCCGCCCCTGCTCAATCAACTGCCGAACCTGGCGAATGAACGGGGCGTTCGCGCTTTTGCCTTTGGCTTTGCGAATGGTCAGGTAGCGTTCCAGCACATAGGTGACCAGAATGAACTGGAAGGCGATCAGCACCACCATCAAAGGGCCACCCTTGTAAATGACCCCGAGATAGTTGCCTTTCAGGGGTTCTCCGAGCGGATTCTGACCCTCAAAATTGGCCGGGTTGCCCAGGATTTGGGTGAACACCACCCACCCGAGTACCAGCGAAAGGGGGATGACCAACCCCGCCAACCAGAACTGGACACGGGAAGTATCGGATTTTAACTTGGACACGGCTGTAGTTTTAGCAGACTTGGGCCACCCCAAGTGGCCTGATTGATGCCTGAAAAGTGTGCGTTTACTCGCTGCCACACAATGACCTGCAAACCGTTCCGGCATGACCCCGGTCAGCGAATGCTTTGCAGGGTCCGCACGGCGTTCCCTATTTTTATGCCCTATCTTTATGCTATGGGTCAAAGTTGGCATCGGGCCGTTTTGGTGCATTGTGAGGCGATTTCGCAGCACACGCGCCGCTTCTTTTTTGAAATGCCCGAATTGGAGCGCTACGACTTTGAGCCCGGTCAGTTTGTGATGATGCAATTGCCTATTCACGAAGAGGAGAAGAAAAGCCGGCGTTCCTACTCCATTGCTTCGCGGCCGGACGGCACCAATCGCCTGGAGTTTGTCATTGTGCAATTGGACGGCGGAGCCGGCACGGCATTTTTGTTCAACCATTGCGAGGTGGGCCGCGAAATCCTGATTTCCTCTCCGTTGGGTCGCATGGGTTTGCATGAGCCGATTGACTACGATGTTTGCTACATCGCCACGGGCACTGGTATTGCCCCCTTCCGCTCCATGTTGCACGACCTGCATCACCATCCGCGCCCGCACCGACGCCTTGATTTAATTTTTGGCACGCGCACGGCTGCTGATCTGCTGTATGTGGAAGAAATGCGCAGTCTGGAGCGTGATTTGGAAGGTTTTCACTACCACCCGACCCTTTCGCGCGAAGCGGTACCGGGTTGCCGCCAGGGCTATGTGCACCCCGTCTACCAGGAATTGTACGGCGACCGCGCCGGCCGCGAAGATGTTATGTTTTACATATGTGGATGGGGCGACATGATCCGCGACGCGCGCAAGAACCTTTTAGACATGGGTTTTTCGCGCAAGCAAATCCATTTTGAAAGTTACGGTTGATGGGGCTCTTGCCCGTCCTGGCCTGGCTTTTAGCTTTCGGCATCCTGCAGCGGCGCTTTGCCCGTAGCCTTGCCTTTGGCTTGTCCGGTCTTGCGGCTTATGCCTGGGCGTTGCTTTCGGTTGAAGGGCTCCGTTTCTTCGGGCAACTGAACGGCGCAGGTCTGGCAGTTAGCTGGTTGCTGTTTGCCGCCGCTTGTCTGGCCCTGCGCTTTGCGCAATCGGTGGCTTTGCCGCGCTACCGGATGCAGCGCTCCATGCCAGAGCGTTTGTTGATCGGTTTTGCCGCGTTGGTGGGGGTGTTTGTTTTGGGCATCGGGCTGTTGGCCGCGCCCAACAATTGGGACTCCATGACCTACCACCTTGCCCGGGTGGCACAATGGGCATCGCGGGGTTCCGTGGCTTTTTATGAAACAGGCATCAACCGCCAGTTGTCGCAACCGCCGGGAGCGGAGTACGCGCTTTTGCACCTCTATCTGCTTTCCGGCTCTAGTGATCGGTTGTTCGCGGGCTTGCAAGGTGCCGCGGGTTTTATGGCCGCTGCCGCCGTATGGCGAATTGCCCGCGCGCTTGGAGCAACACGCGTTGGTGCTTCCTGGACGCTGTTGGTGCTGGCGGCAACACCCATGGCGGTGCTGCAGGCCAGCTCCACGCAAAACGATTTGGTGCTGGCGGCTCTTATGGCGTGGACACTGGCGCTCGGGTTGCAATTTTTGCGCGGGCGAAGGGCCATTTTCGGCGTTGCGGCGGTGTTGGCAGCCAGCCTGGCCATCGCCACAAAAGGCACGGCCTGGGTGCTGTTTCCGCCGCTGATTGCGCTGTTGCTCGCGTTAGCTTTTCGACAGCGCATGCAACGTGTGCTGTGGCTGCTCCCGCTCGGTGTCCTGCTGCTTGGGCTTTTTGCCGGGCCGCACGTGCTGCGCAACCAGCGTGCATTCGGCTCGCCGCTTGGACCGGATTACGCGTTAGTCAACCTGATTTCGCAGCCTGCGGATGTTTGGAAAGGCGGCCTTTCCAATGCTGCCAAAAACACAGCATTTGCTCTTCGCAGCCCGCTGCCGGCGCTCAATAGTTTGCTGGAACGCACGGTTCACGGGTTGCACGGTGTTTTAGGGCTGGACGTAAACGATGGCCGTTTTCACTGGCCCGCTAGTCCCGGGTTCAGCGTGCTGCGCAGCAGTCCGGGGCAATGGTTGCACGAAGACTACGCCCCCAACACGGTGCTGGCCTGGTTGTTGGTGGCGGCTTTTGCATCAACAATAGGTTCCTGGCTCTTGCGTCGTTTGGGTTTCGGGTCCGGGTCGGCTGCCAGGTACGCTTCAGCAGTGCAGCAGCCTTCGGCGCCTTCTGGCTCAGCGGATGGTTCCAGCCTTTCGGATCGGCTGAAAACTGCGCCGGCTCGTTCGCCGGGTTCCGACCCCATTCACGCTGTATCCATGGGCCTCTATGCTCTGTTGCTCGTGGCCTGTTGGTTGTTGTTCGGCGCGTTGCTCCGCTGGCAGATTTGGCACAGCCGCCTGCTTTTGCCGCTTGCGGTGCTGGCTGCACCCTGGTTGGGCATATGGCTGTCCCGGCAGCGTTTCGGTTTTCGGGTGGCTGCGGCGCTGTTGCTCGTGCTCGGCGTGCTGCCCGCGCTGCTGGCCAATCGTTCGCGGCCGCTGATCGGGCCGGATAGCATCCTGACCACTTCGCGGGAGGAGCAATATTTTGCCAACCGACCGGAGGTTTACGAAGGCTATCGCCAAGCTGCCGAGGCACTGCGCGAGCACGGAGCACAACATACCCTATTGTATCTTTCTGGTGACAGTTGGGAGTACCCACTTTGGGTGCTAGCGAAGCCGGACGCGCCCCTGCAATCGGGCGTTTTGTTGCCAAATGGCGAGCTGGCCCTTGGAACACCAACGGAGGTGCGCAACGGCCACGAGGGTCTTGCTTCAGACGAGCCGTCGTTCAAATGGCGTGACGCTTCACCCACATACGAGCCGTCGCTTCAAGGAAAAACGGCCCTTCGCCCGGAAGCGGCGCCCGCCCCGACCTTGCTGCTGTGCTGGAAAGAAGAACTGCTGACGCGCGACACGCTGATTCTGGCGGGGCGTGATTACCACCGGCAGGGCCCCGCTCCAGCGCCCGGAGCGCCCGGGGTGTATGTGCGCGAAGGGTCTTCGTTATGAGGGTCCTCCCTTGGCCAGCACCTCGTGCAGAATGGCTGGCGAGCGCAAGAGGCCGAAGCCGTCAACGTGAAAGCGGAAGTACACCAGCAGGTTGTCCAGCAGCGATTGGCGAAGGGCGCCGGGAAGAAGGAGCGGCGTGTCGTTGAGCAGATGAGGCTGTTGCAGAAGTTGGTGGAGCACCTGGCTCTCTTCGGGAAAGAGCGCGTAACCGTGCGCAGGTCTGGAGGCGACAAACAGCCCTTCCTGCAAGTCAAACCAGGGGGTTTGTTCGCTGCAAAAGCCTTGCGGCTGAAAGCCAAAATGCTGGCTGAGGCCGAGCAAAAAACGCAGCGGAAAAATGGCCAGACCGCGTTCGCAAGTATCCAGTTCCAGAAGCCGTTCTTCCAGAAAAGGAAACAGGCCGTCTGTCGCGTGCTCGTCGCGCAGGCATTTGCCCAGCACTTCGGTGAGGAAGAGCGCTACGGAGCTGTGCGCTATGGAGTAGGGAATGCGGGCATAGACGTGCAGCGGCCTGACTTCGCGAATGCGCTGGAGGTCGCGGCCCTCCTGGTAATAGACTTCCAGATCCAGCAGGTTGGGCGGCTGGAACAAGGCGGCCCGGGTGCGCGATTTTGCACTTCGGGCTCCGTTCAGGATGTAAGACTGGCTGCCAAATGCCTCGGTGTACAGTTTAACGATGAGGCTCGTTTCTCCGTAGCGGGTTTGGCGCAGCGCCAGGCCTCGGGTTTTGTGGAGCATGGAAACTGCGTGTGAGCGCAGGGCAAAGTTCGTTTATTCAGGGGCAACCGGGACGGTTAGCAGAAGCGGTTGCGTTGGCATTAAGTACCCGCCCGCAGGCGGTCCAGCACTTTTTCGCCCAGCGCAAGGTGAGCCTGGCGCGTGCCGGAGGGCATTTTTTCAGCCAGACTGGCCATCATGCGCATGCGCGGATTGGCGGCGAAGACCTCGCGGTGCAACCAGATGAAGCGCCAGAACAGGGCATCCCATTCCGCGCACCAGGGGCCGGCGGGGTAGTGGCTCTGCTTGCGCAGGTAATTGGATCCGCTGAGGTACGGTTTGGTGGTCATGCGACCGCCGTCGGCGTACTGGCTCATGCCGTACACGTTGGGCACCATAACCCAGTCGTACGCATCGATGAAGCGGTTCATGAACCAGCCGTATACGGCATCGGGATGCGTTTCGGTGAGCATCAGGAAATTGCCGAGTACCATAAGTCTTTCTATGTGGTGGGCATAGGCGAGCTTTTCCACTTTGCGCAGAGCGTCGTCCAGGGGAGGCAGGCCGGTGTTGGCTTGCAAGAAGGCGCGAGGCAGGTTTTCTGAAAAACCCCAGAAGTTTTGGCGGCGTTGCTCGCTGCCTTCGCGCAAGTAAATGCCGCGCATGAATTCGCGCCAGCCGATGAGCTGCCGAATGAAGCCTTCGAGTGCGGGCAAGGGCAACGGCTCGGCTTCGTGGCGATGGAGCACGGCTTCCAAAACTTCCTTGGGCGTGATAAGCCCGATGTTCAGCGCCGGGGTCAGCACGGCATGGAAGAGGAAGGGTCGGGTCGGGTCAAGCGCGTCCTGGTAGTCGCCGAAAGCGTGCAGGCGGTTTTGGCAGAAGTCGCGAAGGCTGGTTAGCGCGTCTGTGCGGGTGACCGGGTAGGGGAAAAGCGATGCTGCTGTTGCGGGGTTCGGGAGCCCTTCGCCCGACCAAGCAGCCTGCACCCAGGCATTGTCGGAGGGCATCCAAACAGGTGGCGGCTCGACGACCCGAGGCAGTTTTTTTCGGTTTTGCGCATCAAAGCTCCAGGCACCGCCAAGCGGTTTGCCTGCCGGGTCAAGAAGCAGTCCGTGACGCTTGCGCTGCCGGATGTAGAAGCTGGCCATCAGCGCGTTCTGTTGCTCGCCCAGGTCTGCCATCACCGATTCGCGGGTCAGCAGAAAGCCTGGCGAAGCATGCACGGTTAGTGCTAAACCAAAACGCTGAGCGCAGCGCTTTAGCCGCCGCTCCAGGAGGTAGTCAGAGGGATCGGCCAGGTGCAGCCTTTGGATGCCTTGCGCTGCCAGGTGTCGCAACAGGCTTTCGGTGTCGGGGTATTGCGTTAACCCGGCTACCACGGCCGTATAACCGCCATCGCGCAGCGACTGGGCATAGGCAGCCATGCTGGCCCGATGCAAAACACGTTTATACGGGTGAAGGTGTTCAATGTCCAGGAACAACGGATCTTCTGCGATCCAGACAGGACGACCCTGTGCTAATCCCGGATGCCGGGCAAACAATTGGTGCGGGTAGACGAGGGTAGCTTCGTGCATGGTTCAGGCCAGGTCCTCGCTCAACAGACGATCTGCCCTTCAACCGGATCACCGTGCACAGCTGCCTGGCCGTTTAAGTCGCGCCAGCCGCTCCACCACGCCAACAGCGCATCCACTTCGTGCCAGTCCGTGGGATTGGGCAACGCTTGCGGGAAGCCGGCCTGTCGCATCGTTTTCATAAACATTCCTATGGACGCATCGCCTTTGTGGCGGTAGCCATCCAGGGTCAGCTCGCGCACTAAACCGCGGGGCCAGGTCTCGCGCACCTGCAATCCATTTTGCCGCCAGCGCGTTGCCAGCCTGATGGCGCGCGCAGTCAGGCCGCCCAGAAACATCGGCGACATGGCCTCCAGTTGACGATCGGCACGGCGGTAAAACCAGTCACCCGCAGCATCCATGACGCGGTAGTTTTCCGGCAGGCTCAGCGGTGCATCCACGTAAATATGCGCGGGGTTTAGCCAGGCAATGGTCTCTTCCAAAAAGTGGTCAGCGTCTTGTCCGGCGGCTGCGCGGTCCAGGTGAAAACCATCGCGGCCCATCCAGGCCATCACGGTTTTGCCGGAGAGCCGGGCGCCGAAATCAATGCCGAGAATGATGGGGGTGGTCATAGGGTGCAAGGACTATCTGTGAACCTTTGAACAAACGATAGCGCAGGCGGTTCGTTGAGCGCGGACATTTCACGCCTAAAACCTGCGTTAACCTGCTTCAGTACGGGGGGTTAACGCAAGTGCCCCGGTTTCGTTAACCTGCTTCAGACCAACCATAGACGAACATAGGCTCCGTCCGGATCGTATTGCGCAGCTTGTTTTTCCGGATTAAAGCGCCGCTGTCCACTGCCCGGGCTGCGCGGGTCTAACCCTACACCGGCGGCGTATTGCCAGTTTCCCCAGTTCGAAGCGACATCATAATCGAGCAACAGCGACTCAAACCACCAGGCACCCATGCGCCAATCCAGGCCTAAGTCGTGCACCAGGTAAGACGCCACATTTTGCCTTCCCCGGTTGCTCATCCAGCCCGTTGCCGCCAACTCGCGCATGTTGGCATCGATGAACGGTTGCCCGGTGGTACCGCCGGTCCACCGTTCAAGTGTCGCCTGCTTTTGGCTGGAGAGACTCCAATGACGCGGGCGGTTTTTGTGGGGTGGCCCGCTGCTCTGCTGCTGTAGCTCCCTGCGCTGCGTTAGCTCGCTCTGCCGTGCCCATCTCCGCTGCTGTGGTCCGCCAAAAGCAAAAAGCTGATCGCCCTGTTTGATCGCTTGAAAACGAAAGAAATCGCGCCACAACAATTCAAAAATGAGCCAGTAAGTGCTGTTGTTGGCGCCGTAGGTCGTTTCGTGTTGTTTGACCGCCTGGTAAACCTGCCGCGGTGACAGGCAGCCATTGGCCAGCCAGGCCGATAGCTTGCTGGAATAGTCGGCGCCCAGCAAACCGTTGCGGGTCTCTTTGTAAGTTCTCAAAGCTCCGTCAGACCGGACATAGTCCGACAGTCGCTCGAGGCCGCTGGTCTCTCCCCCGGAAAAAGGAAAGGCCGTGCGCGCGTCCGGGCCCGCTTCCTTGCGCCAAAGCGGATGGGCCGGCTGGGGCCAATCTTCGTCGCGTGCCGGGTCAAGCGTCTGGGCTTGCCAGCCGCGGGTCCATGCACGGGCGAAATGCTCCTTGGGCCCGAACAGCGGTTGTTCATAATTTGGGAAAGAGCCCTGCCCCGCGAACAAAACCTGTACAGGATCCCTCAGCGGCTCTCGCACCCGAATTCGGGGCTCCACCGCTTTGCGAAAGGCGGTGAATACATCGGGCAACCCATCAAAATGGGGAGGACCAAAGGGCAGGTCGTCCGGATGCAAGAGCGAAAGACCTTCCCAAGTTTGAATGTCCAAGGTTCTGTTTCCGGCCAAAGCTCGCCGAATAGCCTTTTCCGTGTCCAGCTCTTCACGCGTGTGTTCGTTTTGCCAGGACAACCGCGCAACTGACCCTTGATGCACCAGTTCCGGAAGCAAGGCAGCGGGGTCACCGGCCAGAATAAGCAAATCGCTGCCGCGGGCCTGAAGCGCACGTTTAAGGCTGGTCAGGCTTTGCCGCAGAAAGCGAAGCCGATGGCCACTCATCCTGGGCCAGCCTAACTGGAGCATGTTGAGCTTGCGAGGTTCCAGCAGGAACACCCCTAAAAACGAATGATCAGCAGGCAAGGTGGCGATAGCCGGCTGGTCGTGCAGCCGCAGGTCATTTCGAAACCAATGGAGAGCAGTGGGCATGGCTGAATCAGAAACAGCAGGGAAACAGCATACCCTCCCCAAAGTTTAAATACCGACTTTGATACTATGGTCTTTGAGGTACCTTTAGCGATAATTCATCAAGTAATTGCTCTATTTTGGGTCCTCTATCGCCACTTTCAAGGCTTTAGAGCCTTTTTCCGTCTCATTATCGCTAGTTAAATGATATTTTCCGTTGCTTCCAACCTCCGGATGAGGGTCATTGCGTGTGCATTGGCCTTGTTTTTAGGCGGATCTACCTACGCCCAATTTTATGCTAAGCAGTTTGTAGACGTTGCCCCCCAAATTGGCTTTGGGTCAACTCCGGAGCTTAGTTGGGGTAGCGCCTGGGGTGATGCAAATGGTGATGGTTATCCAGATCTTTTCGTGTCTAACCATTACCAGGAACTGAGCAAAAACAAGCCGTACCTGTTTTTCTCAACCCCGGAAGGCAAGTTCAGGCGAGATAGTGTGCCTTTTTACAAGCGCACCTCCGACATGCACGGGGCGGGTTGGTTTGATTTTGACAACGACGGGGACCAAGATCTGACCATCACCACGGGCAGGGCAAACCGCAATTCCCTGCTGGTCAACGATGGAACGGGCCGGTTTGTGGAACGGGCTGTTGAATACGGAGCGGATTTTCCTTTTTGCCGCGGCCGCGGTCCGCTGTTCTACGACCACAATCGAGATGGCATCCTTGACATTCTGGTCTCTTCCGGACCTTCGCTTGCCCCGGACCAGCTACCCACCACACTGGCGTTAAGCAGTCCCACGTGCTCGCCCTTATGCTACAACCGGGTTTCCCAAGACTCGTCCGGACTTTTGCCCGAGCTTTCGTCTTCCGAGGGCTTGTTGATAGATCCGGATGGCGACGACCAAATGAACCCTATGATTGTCACCATTGGCGGCCAGCCTTGGGGTGCCGTTGGATGCCTGCCTTATCAAACCAAGGGTTCTACTTTTATATCCGCAGCAGTTGAAGTGCTGGCCGGCGATTTCAACGGCGATTTGCGGCAGGACTTGTTCTTTATAAGAAGCAATCTGGATCAATCTTATGTAGAAAGCCCTTTCCCCATTAATTACCGGCGGATCTTCGGGTTGGGCGGGTTGAACCTGGCTACTACCCAAGTTTTGGTTGATCCGCAGAATGGAGAAGCGTTCATTTCACCCCAAGGGAACCTGATTTACACTCCGGATTCCGGTTTTGTTGGCAAGGATTCTATTCTGGTGAAATTGTGCGACTCGTTTGATGTTTGCCGTATCAACGTACTTCGGTTTGTTGTTTTTCCGACGGCCATTCCTTTACCACCAGATATCCTCCTGGTCATAGCAGACAGTTCGCTTTCTTTCTCACTCAAAAAGTTTATTCACCCCTTTAACCATCGGTTAAGGAGCAACTTGGTTATTAAAAGTGGCCCAAGCTTGTTTTCGTTCAAAACGAATTCCGACAGCATCATGATCGGGTTTGACGAAGGCCCATTTCCGGCATCGCAAATTTTTATTGGCTCTACTGGTTACCACCCTTCTACTGATGACCGATTTATTTTGCGGGCGTCCGATCTTACGAATACCGGCAATCCTTCGGGTGTTCTGCCTTCAAGCCCGGCACTGGTAATTGGCTACAATCCGGCTACCCAGACCTGGACTTTTGGGTTGAGTTCACCAAGCCAATTCTCCAACATCTCCTCCATTTTCAGCCATGCTCCGCTGAAAATTACTCAGTACATCAACCTGGACAGCGTGCCGCAATTGCTGCCAAGCGCCTTATTGGTTTGGGACAACGACCGATTTCGCGATCAGACCAGTGCTTCCGGACTGGAGGCACCGATTGAGGCATTTGGTGGCGCAATTGGTGACTTTGACAACGACATGGACCTTGACATCTACCTGACCCTCGGCATTTTGGGTCGGAACGAGCCCAACATCATGTTCGAAAACGACGGAAACGGTCGTTTCACTATGGCTGATCGCGCCGCTGGTGCGGCGGGTGCAAGTGTCGGTGCTGGCGGTACCGTAAGTATGGCTGATTACAATCGGGACGGCTTTTTGGATTTGTTCGTGGCCAGTGGGCGCGACTTGGATAAAACCGGACCGTATGAGCTTTTTAAGAACCGCGGAAACGACAACCGTTGGTTAGGCTTTACCCTGGAGGGGACCCAAAGCAACCGAAATGGTTACGGCGCTGTAGTTCGGGCGTATGCAGGGGGTAAAGCACAAATTCGCTATGCCGACGGAGGCATTCACCGCTACGTTCAGAATGACCCGGCCATCCATTTCGGGCTGGGCAAAAACAAATATGCAGACAGCGTGGTGGTTCGTTGGCCTTCCGGAGCCAAAACGCTTCTGGTTAATGTGTTGGCCAACCAATACTTAAACATAGTAGAACCTCTGGAGGGGAGATGGGCGTGTTTCCCATCAAGCAAAACGAGCCAAACCATTGAAGCAAAGTTCGGGGTTCTGCTTCAGTGGGTTCCCGTAAGTTGTGCGCAAGGATATGAAGTGAGCTTGCGCGGAGTAGGTGATGCCACTTGGACCACCGTTGAGGTTACCGACAGCATTGCCCTGGTGCCATTTGCGGCATTGACCCCGGATACCCAATACGAGTGGACGGTCCGTGCCATTTGTGAAAGCGGTACTAAAGGGGCTTTTACCGCCAAGCGGTTATTCAACACGGACTTCGCTTGCGATGTCCCGAAAAACCTGACTGCATTTGCTGTTTCACCGGATTCAACTCTGCTGCTTTGGAACGAAGTTGCCTCCGCCCAGCTTTATGTAGTCTATATTTTAGCGGAAGGTGCAACATCGTATGACAGCACCGCTATATCCGATAACAAGCTTTTCCTGTTCCCCGGCATCTTAGACAGCGTGTCCTTTACCTGGTATGTGCGCGCTTTTTGCCTGTTTGGCGAGCGAAGCGAGGCTTCTGACCTGGCATTTTTTACGCCACCGTTTGAAAAATTATCCGGCGTCGCAAGTGCAGTCAGTCTGCATCCCAACCCCGCACAAACGACGCTGCAACTCAGCGGCCTGGTCACCCGCGCAACCTTCCGGATCCAGGACATCAGGGGGCGTGAACTTGCTCAAGGCATCACCGATCCTGGTCAACCAATCGCACTGGGCAACCTACCCAGTGGCTCCTACCGGCTGAGTTGGGCTGCTGAAGGAACCCAAGTTTGGCATTCCCTGCCCTTTGTAGTACAATAGAAATTGTTACGGTTTGCCATGACCCCTTATGCTGCATAAAACCCGTCATCGCTTCGGGGAGCGACGACAACGCTCGCTGCAATAGCGCACGTTTTCCCAATCGCGCGCCCATTTTTTGCGCCAGCTAAACGGCCTGCCGCAGGCCGCACAGTCCTTGGCAGGCAACGCACTTTTGTTGCCCCGAAATGCCGAAAGTGCTGCCGGTTGGGGAGCCGGTTTGCTGCTTTCGCCGCTCATGACCAGCCACCCTCCTTAGCCAATGGAGTCCCCGCGTAGGGCAAGCGCAAAAACGGTCCGGCAGGACCGTAAGCATCGCCTCCGCTGCCGGCCAGCACGCCGGCGTCGGCCAGGTTCACGAAGCCGTCCGGGCCCAGGCATTCTTCGGGCAGGAAAATTTCCTCTACTGCACCCACAACAAACGATGTTCCGTTTGCGACAATAGCGTGCTCCTCTTGCCAGCGCAAGCCGATGCGCACAGGACTTTCAGCCACATACGGCGCATAAAAATTGGGGCTGAACATGGGCTGCAGTCCACAAGCTTCAAACTCGGAAACGTGCTCCGGGTACTTGGACGAAGCTTGGTGCGCTGCGTCTAAAAAGCTAAACTGAAGCAGGTTGATGGTAAAATATCCGCTGCTTTTAGCGTTTTGGTACGTATGGCCAACATCCGTGGTGCGCGGCCGAAACATCAGCCCAATCAGCGGAGGGTTTGACCCCACATGCACCACCGAATTAAACACGGCCAAGTTGTTAACGCCCGCTGCGTTGGCTGTTCCGACCAGCACCACCGACTTAAATCCGGGCACGCTATTGACCAGCGCGGCGCGGGTAAATCGGTCCATGGCCAAGAGTTCTTCGCGGCTGATTCGCTTCTCCATGGGGCAAATTAATTGGCATTGCGCAAAGCTCCCATTCCCCCGTCAACGTGCAGCACCTGGCCGGTCATCCAGGCCGATTCGTCGCTGAGCAGAAAGGCCGCCGCAGCAGCCACATCGGCGGGTTGGCCAATGCGCGCCAGCGGATGGCGTTTGGCGGATGCTTCGCGCTGGGCATCGCTGCGCAACAGGCGGGTAGCCATTGGAGTGTCCGTAAGCGAGGGCGCCACGGCATTGACCCGCACGCGGGGAGCCCACTCGGCTGCCAACGAGCGTGTAAGCCCTTCCACCGCCCCTTTAGCGGCTGCTACAGACGCGTGGAAGCCCATGCCGGTGCCAACTGCCACCGTGCTGAACAAGACCACCGAGGCGCTTTCTGCGTCGTGCAGGGCTTTTTGGTAGTGTTGCAGGGTCTTGACCGCTCCGACCAAATTGATCTCAAAATCGCTGCGGAAATCGGCGGGCTTCAGCGAGGCGAAGGGCTTGAGGTTGATGCTGCCAGGCAGGTACACCAGCCCGTGCAACGGGCCTTCCACGACGGGAAAATCGGGTTGTTCGTCGGTGATGTTCAGCGGCTGTCCAGCACTTCGGTGGGCCATCAGGACCGTGAAGCCGCGTTGTTGCAACAGTTCGGCCAGGGCGGCTCCGATGCCCGAGTTGCCGCCGATCAGGAGAATTTGAGCTGACATGGCCTTTTAACAGGAAAGACCGGCAATGGTTCAGGGTTTCTCCGCGTCAGTCATGGTGGCATACACGGTATCATCCGGTTGCCAAAGCTCTACCCGATTGCCTTCTGGATCGATGACCCATCCGAATTTGCCGTAATCGTAGGTTTCCATGTCGCCGTCCAGTGGAACGCCTTCTTCTTTCAAGACCGCCAGGAGGGCTTCCAGGTCATGCACGCGGTAGTTGATCATGCAGCCCTGCGGGCCACTGCCAAAGTAGGTGTTGCCCGCAGGGTACACGGTCCAGGCGGTGTGTCCGCTCTGGTCATCCGTTTCTCCATCGCGCCAGCGAAAAGCAGCGCCGTAGGGTCCGGCGTCAATGCCCAGGTGTTTTTTGTACCAGGCCTTCATGGCTTCGGGGTCTTTGCAGCGCAGGAATACCCCGCCAATTCCGGTAACTCTTTTCATGTTGTTTTGATGGGGTGAACTCATCAGGGTGTTTAGCGACCCCAGTACCAGGCAAACCGAATTCCGCTCAGGCCAAACATGCCCATTAAATGCAAGCTTTCCGGCTGGTATCAAGGAGCGGGATGGTACCAACTTGCGCAGCGAACGGTCCTAATTGCCCCGAACCATCAAAAAACGAACCACCATTTTTTCAAGGCCGAAGGGGTCTGTGCTGAAGACCAGGTACACACCGGTTGACGCGCGCTCGCCGTTGTCTACGCGACGGCCGTCCCAGATGGCCTGGCCGCCGAGGGCAGTAGTGGCGTACACCATGCGGCCATCCACGTCTGTAATGCGCACGTCGGCGTCCTGCACCAGGCCGCGTATAGCGATAGGGCCGTCGTAATCTTCGCGCACCGGGTTGGGAAAAACGTACACGTCTTCGTGTACTGCACCGCCGGCGGTGGCCTCCCCGCGATAAGAGATTATCCCTTTCTGCGTGCCGAAAAACACCTCCCCGGTTTCGCCATTTACCGTAATGGCCAGGATGCCGTTGTCGAGCAGCGGGCTGTTCAGCGTGGTGAAATGCACCAGTTGCTCCAGGCCATCTTCGGATAAGAGAAAGGCTCCGTTGTCTGTGCCGATCCATTTGCGGTTAGCGCCGTCAATGGCAATAACCCGCACGAATTCGTCTTCTAACAGGATGGCGGGGAAGCCATCAAGCTCCACGATGATCTGAGCGGCGTCGCCGGCGGTGCCGGGTTCCAGCACGGCGGAAGGATTGTAAAAGACTGCGACTCCCTCTTCGGTGCCGACCCAAATTTCGCCGTCCAGGTCTTTGGCCAGGCTGAGCACCTGGGTCGTGGGGAGGTTGCCGTTGCCTGCTCCAAGGCCTAAATTCTTTTTGCGGTCGTCTGTGGCGGAGGCCAAATCATTGCCGGGATTGTACACCAAAATTCCGCCGCTGCGGATGGTGGCATACCAAACCTGTCCAAAGTCATCGGTGACACATTGCACCAGGCCTTCGCCAACGGATGCGGGCAGACCTGACGGGAAGTTATACCATTCGTTATTGCGCGTGCGAACCACCACGGGTCTTGCTGCACCGTTGTTGGCCATCCAGAGGTTGCCGTTGCGCGGGTCAAGCGCTACCCCGGCCACCCGGTAACTGCCAAAGTCGCCGATAGCACCCTGAAGCGCGGAGTTTTGTTTGTAGATGGTAAGCGATCCGTCGCTTTTGTATTCCAGCAACCCGTCTCCGAACGAAGCGAGCCAGGTGGTGCCCGTACTTGGATCAACCACCGCAGCCAGGATGTCAGTGACCGAGTCCATGCCGGGGGTATTGAATTGGTTGATGTTGTTCCACCCGAATTCCGTGAGCTGAAAGAAACCATCGCTGTTGAAGAGCTTGTTCCAGGAACCGTTTACCGAGCCGGGCGCCACCACCACGTTGCCTAGTCCGGAGGTCATGGAAAAAACCTGGGAGGTTAATGGGCCGTCAGGATTGATGGTTAACACATCGTCCTGGCTGCGGTAGCGCAGCAGGCCGCGGATCAGGTCGGCAATCCAAAGATCGCCGGCGGCATCGCGAACCGCTTGCATGGGCACCGACAAGAAACTGCCCTGGAGGGTTTGCACCAGCGTTTCGCTTTCAAGAATTCGGATGCGTGTTGAATCCGGTCCCGTTACCGGCCCCAGATATTCGGTCAGGAGTAATTCTGTTCCGCGGCTGCTCGAGTGTTGAATGGTCCATTCGCCCGCATCATACCACGGCAGCCAGCCGCTTCCATCAAGGGCATAGAGCACGTCGTCTGCCCGGGCGTGGACACGCTCATTATAGAGAAACAGTTCGTCCACTTCTCCGGAAGGCAATCCGCTGCTGCCATCCACCAGCGTCCAGCGCGAAAAATCTTCAAGCAACCCATCGCTTCGCGAAGCTCGGTAAAGGCCTGCTGCGGTGGCTGCAAAAATCCATTCGCCAAACAAGGCCACGTCGTTGACCCGGATGGGCGTGCCGGTGCTGCCGGTAAAAAAGTAGGTTGCCGGACTTTGGTTTAGCACCAGATCCAGCACCACGATCCCGAATCCGCAAGCCAGGTAGGCGGAGTCGCCCGAGAATCCAACCTGGTAGATGCTCTTGTCGCCAACAATGTTCTGGTTGCGGATAAAAGGAAAATTGAAAACAGTCTGGTCGCGCAGCACATCCACGTTGCTGTTGGTATAAGCGATAACCACAGCGTCCTGCTCTGGATGGGCAAACAGGTTGTGCACGCCGATATCGCTGAGCAGATTCACTTTGCTCAGGCGCGTAATGCTGCCATCAGCCTTTTCATATCGGTACACCGATAGCGCATTGGCGACAAGCACTTCATCCCCTCCGTCTTGCACGGCAATTGGATTGTTGTACGGAATCTGCACCCGCCAACTTCCGATGGAAGGCAATTGCGCCTGGCCAATCACAGGGCCTAACAGAAGGGCAGCGAGCGCAAAGGTGCGGAAGCGGCAGCAGGGTATTCGGGTAAACATCTCCATAAGCGGGTACATGCAAAGTTGCCGGATTTCGGGCGAAAGGGAGACCGTCCAGAACGGCGGCGGTACCGGCGGGATGTGTTGGTACGCTTCCGCTGCTTTTACTTTGCATCAACATTTGTCACAGCGAAGAAAACGGGAAGCGCATAACCAGCATCCATAACGCGCATTCTGCTTTCCGAAGTACATCGCGGACGCAAGGTTATCTCCCCATCTGTTCTGAGCGCTCATTGTCATCCCGTGTCCGAATCCCTACCCTCCAATACCGCTTTGTATCCTGAACCCGGCTCCCTCAATCTGGTCAGGATTGACCAGGAAATCGGTGCTTTTTGGGAGCGGGCGGGCATCTTTCAACGGAGCCTGGACGAGCGCCGCGATGCGCAGCCTTTTGTCTTTTATGAAGGACCTCCGTCGGCCAACGGTATGCCGGGTATTCACCATGTGATGTCGCGCACCATCAAAGATTTGTTCTGCCGTTACCAAACGCAGAAGGGCCGACGCGTGGAGCGCAAGGGCGGTTGGGACACGCACGGCTTGCCTGTTGAAATTGCTGTAGAGAAAACGCTGGGCATCACCAAAGAAGACATTGGCCAGAAAATCAGTGTAGAAGAATACAACGCCGCCTGCCGAAAGGAAGTGCTCCGCTACAAAGACACCTGGGATGACCTGACCCGCCGTATGGGCTATTGGGTAGATCTGCAGCATCCCTACATCACCTTTGATCCCGACTACATCGACAGCCTTTGGCACCTGCTGCGCACCATGTACGACAAAGGGCTGCTGTACAAAGGCTATACCGTGCAACCGTTTTCGCCGGCAGCGGGAACCGGGTTGAGCACACACGAGCTCAACCAGCCGGGTTCTTACCGTATGGTCAAGGACACCACGCTGACGGCTCAGTTTAAATTGGTGGGAAAGGCCGACGAATACTTTTTGGCCTGGACCACCACGCCCTGGACCTTGCCATCCAACACTGCGCTGGCAGTCGGAGCAGACATTGCCTACGAACTGATCCAGACCGATAACCCCTACACGCAACTTCCCGTCAAGGTCTGGATTGCCGCCGCCCTTCGCGATCGGTATTTCAAACCGGAAGAAGAAGGGCAGAGCTGGTCAGTGGCCTCGCATGCTTTTGGTCGCGAACTTGCCGGCACGCGCTACGAGCAATTGTTGCCCTACGTGCAACCGGACAACGGCGATGCCTTTTTAGTAGTTAGCGCAGATTTTGTCAGCACCCAAGATGGAACCGGCATCGTGCACATCGCCCCGAGTTTTGGATCGGATGACATGCGCACGGCACAACTAAACGGGTTGGGTTCACTCACCCTGGTAGACCGTCAGGGGCGTTTTACCGAGCATGTAGGGGAATTTTCCGGGCGCTACGTAAAAAATTATTCAGATGATCCGGCCTATGTGTCCGTAGACGTGGACATAGCCGTCACACTCAAGCAAGAGAACCGCGCTTTTCGCATTGAAAAGTACGAACACAGCTATCCCCATTGTTGGCGAACGGACAAGCCGATCATCTATTACCCGCTCGATTCCTGGTTCATTCGAACCACCGCAGTCAAGGAGCGAATGCTGGAGTTGAACCGCACCATCAATTGGAAACCGGCAGCAACGGGCGAAGGGCGGTTCGGTCAATGGCTCGAGAATCTGGTGGACTGGAACCTTTCGCGCTCCCGATTTTGGGGAACGCCGCTGCCGATCTGGCGAACAGCGGATGCTGCCGAAGAAGTTTGCATTGGGTCGCTGGCGGAGTTGCGCGAAGCCGTGGAGCGCTCTGTAGCTGCCGGGTTTATGGAAAGCGCCCTTCCCCCGGACTTTGATCCGCACCGGCCTTTTGTAGACCGCATCACACTTGTTTCGCCCTCCGGCAAACCGATGGAGCGCGAGGAAGATCTGATCGATGTCTGGTTTGATTCCGGGGCCATGCCCTATGCGCAGTGGCACTATCCGTTTGAAAACCAGGAGCGCTTTCGCGCGTCGTTTCCCGCCGATTTTATCGCCGAAGGAGTGGACCAGACGCGGGGCTGGTTCTTTACGCTGCACGCCATTGCCACCATCATCTCAGACAGCGTAGCCTACCGCAACGTGGTCTCCAACGGGTTGTTGCTGGACAAGGACGGCAACAAAATGTCCAAGCGCCTGGGCAATGCCGTGGACCCCTTCGACATACTGAACGAGTACGGAGCGGATGCTACACGCTGGTACATCATCACCAATTCGCAGCCATGGGACAACCTCCGTTTTGACGCGCAAGGCATTGACAAGTTGCGGAGGAAATTCTTTGGTACGCTGCACAACACCTATTCTTTCTACGCGCTGTACGCCAATGTGGATGGCTTTCGCGGGCTGCAGGCAGAAGTGCCACTTGCCGCCCGACCGGAAATTGACCGGTGGATTATCTCGCTGCTCAACAGCCTGGTGCGCGAAGTGGACGAGCTCTACGCAGCCTACGAACCAACGCGGGCGGGCCGTCTCATTCAAACTTTCGCAACCGATCACCTGAGCAACTGGTACGTGCGGTTGTGCCGGCGACGCTTCTGGAAGGGAGAATTCAACGAAGACAAAGTTGCCGCGTACCAGACGCTGCGGGAGTGTTTGTTAACCGTAGCAAAACTGATGGCGCCCATTGCACCCTTCTATGCAGACTTTCTGTACCGATCTTTGCGTTTATGCGAAGGGGCTGATGCAGAAGTTTCCGTACATCTTGAGTACTTTCCGTTTTGGAATTCGTCGGTAGTTGATCAGGCATTAGAAGAACGAATGCAGATGGCTCAGGATCTTTCTTCACTGGTTTTATCACTTCGGAAGCAAGAAAATATCCGCGTAAGGCAACCCTTGCAAAGAATTCTCGTACCCGTGTTGGATGACACCATGCAAGAGCAGCTTGAAGCGGTTCGCGATTTGGTGTTGTCGGAGGTTAACGTGAAGGAGATGACTTTTGTCCGCGACAACCAGGAAGGCACCTTCACCAAAAAAATTAAGCCCGATTTCAAAGCACTCGGGCCCCGCATGGGCAAACGAATGAAGACTGTGGCACTGGCTGTCAATGCCCTGACTCAGGAAGACATCCGCCGCCTGGAGCGGTTCGGCACCTTAGCGCTAATGCTTGAAGATGGACCGGCTACACTCGAGCGCAGCGATGTCGACATCAGCACCGAAGACATGCCGGGTTGGCAGGTAGCCAGCGAAGGTGGTTTGACGGTTGCGCTGGACATCACTTTGACTGACGCGTTGCGCGCAGAGGGTGATGCCAGAGAATTTGTAAACAGGATGCAGCGCCTTCGCAAGGACATGAATCTCGATGTTACGGACCGCATACGTGTACAACTCGAACGAAGTGGGGATATCTCTGATTCCATAATGCAGCACAGCGGTTATATTTGTTCGGAAATTCTTGCCGAGGAAATCTCGCTCGTAGATGCTGTAGAAAACCACTCTGTACAACTGCTGACCATTAGCGACATCCCGGTTAGGGTGTTCGTACTCAAACTGTAGAAAAATGGCTATTCAAAAGACGAATTCAAAGGCTTCGGCCAAACCGTCGGGAACTAAGGCCGCCAGCTCGGCCAAGGCGAAACCGGCAAAACCCGCAGCGGCTAAAAAGCCAGCGGTGAAATCTGCAACCGCTAAACCGGCTGCAAAAAAAGCAACCGCTGCGAAGCCGGCTGCGAAAAAAGCTGCTGCTCCTAAGGCTGCTGCTAAGAAAACTACTGCTGCCAAGCCTGCTGTGAAGAAGGCAACCGCTGCAAAACCCGCTGCTGCGAAGAAGGCCACGGCCTCCAAGCCCGCTGCTGCGAAAAAAGCAACCGCTGCGAAGCCGGCTGCTAAGAAGACGACGGCCGCCAAGAAGGTCTCCTCCAAGAACTTCGCCGTGAAGAAAGCCTCTGTGAGCAAAACCGTAGCGGCCAAGCCTGCTGCCAAGAAAGCTACACCGGCTAAGAAAACGGCAACCAAGGCTGCTGTCAAAAGCGACGCTACCAAAAAGCCCGCTGTGAAGAAAGCTGCTGTTAAGCCCGCCGCCAAAAAGGCCACGGCTGCTAAGCCCGCCGCCAAAAAGGCTACGGCTGCCAAGCCTGCTGCCAAGAAAGCTGCTGCTAAGCCCGCTGCTGCCAAGAAAGCCACGGCTGCAAAGCCTGCCGCCAAGAAGGCTGCTGCTAAGCCCGCTGCTGCCAAAAAGGCTGTAGCCAAGCCCGCTGCCAAGAAAGCTGCCGCTAAACCGGCTGCTAAGAAGGCTGGGTCTTCACCGAAAGGGGCCTCCAGCAAGTCGGCGGCGGCGTCCGGGAAACCGGCCGCCGCCGCTAAAAAACCTGCGGTAGAAAAGCCGCCGGTTAATGCATCAGCCAACAAAGCTGTTGCTCCGAATAAGAAGTCACCTTTGAATGCACCGGCCAGTAAACCGAGCTCCAAAGGCATTACCAGCAAGTCAGCGGCGGCGTCCGGGGAACCGGTCGTCGCCGCTAACAAGCGTGAAAAAGTCTCACCACCGGCAGGTAAGCCCACAGAAGAAAAATCGCTGGAGTCAAAACCAGCGGAGGCCAAACCTGCCCTTGCACAAAAGCCTGCTTCAGGCAAATCCGCTATGCCCAAGGCCAACGTGAACCAGCCAACAGCAGTTCCACCGACCGATACCACTGAGCAGCCCACCGCTGCAAAATCAATTCCCGCTACAGCGGGTAAAAATGCCTCTGTTCCGGCTAAGCCAGTTGCACCCGTTTCGGATAGTGCTCCTGAAGCGGAAGCTCCTGCTGAAGCTCTTGCCCAAGCTCCTGCCGTGCCAACAAAGCCCACTCCTCCGCGCAGACCCAAACGCCGGTCCGACTCGTCCCGCAAGAAGGGCGAGCACTCGCCACGCGTATCGGCAGTGCTTCCCCGGATTGAACGCCAAATCCCCACAACGGCTTTAGCCAAAGAAGCGGCCAAAGCGGCCAAGGTTGTAAAGACGCCGCCGCCAACCAAAACGCATGAACAACTCCGCTACTCAGATGAAGAGTTAAAGGAGTTCCGGGACCTGATTTTGAAAAAGCTGGTTGCCGCAAAACAGGAGCTTGATTATCTTCAAGACCAAATCAGTCGCAGGGGCAGCTACAATGCAGACGAAAACGACAGCCGTTTCCGCAGCCTGGAAGATGGGGCGGGTACGCTGGAACGCGAACAGCTCAACCAACACGCTGCCCGTCAGATTCGCTACATTGACCACTTAGAGAAAGCCCTGGTGCGGATTAAGAACGGCACTTACGGCATTTGCCGCGAAACCGGCAAGCTTATCGCCAAGGAACGCCTTCGCATGGTCCCTCACGCTACGTTGAGCATTGAAGCCAAGAAGGCACAACAGTAACTGAACTTGAAGTTAAAGGCCTGGATTCCGATCCTCCTCATTTTAGGAGTTCTCCTCCTTGACCAGGGACTCAAGTTCCACATCAAGACCAATTACATTTTGGAGACCGGGTCGTTAATTTTCGGCTCGGAGAAGTTCCGCATTCATTTTACCGAAAACGAAGGCATGGCTTTCGGCATAGAATTTGGTGGACGGAACGGCAAGCTCTTTCTCTCCCTCTTCCGCATCATCGCTGTTTCTTTCATCGGAGCCTACTTATGGATGTTGGTGAAAAAAAATGCACCAATCGGTTTGCTGATCAGCATTTCGTTGGTTTTTGCCGGGGCCATGGGCAATATTCTGGATTCCATCTTTTACGGCCTCATCTTTTCGCAAAGCAGCATTCACGGTCCGGTAGCGCAACTACTTCCTGAGGCTGGTGGATATGCGCCGGTATTCTATGGCAAGGTGGTGGACATGTTCTACTTCCCCATCTGGCGAGGCCATTATCCCCCCTGGCTCTTTCATGGCCGCTCCTTCACGTTCTTCCAGCCGGTCTTTAATGTGGCAGACGCCGCCATTACAATTGGTGTGTTTAGCGTTCTTTTGTTCCAGCGCGAACATTTTGCCGATTCAGAGCGACCCTTTTCGCGACAAACACCTGCCGAAGCATCCGAAAAGGTGGAAGACAGTAGTTCAGTCCAATAAGTTATGCCCCCAACAGCCACCCGGCCCCTAACGCCCCATGCCTTCCGGGATGATATGGTTAAGCAGTTGGAGTTTGATCTGCCTGATTTCCAAAAAGCCTACAAGAAGCAAAAAGTTCGAATGTTGGCTGTTATCTCGCTCGGCATCTTTGGCTTTTCCCTTGGGTTGTTGACATTTTTTCCGGCCACTATGGTGGTATTCTTTTTTATTCTATATTTATTATATCTATTTGTATTTGGCAAAGCACGAAAGCGCCGCCGCCGTGTTCAAAAAGACAGCGACTTGCGCCGGGTGCTTATCAAAGCCACGCTCCAAGTTGCCGACTTGCCTTTTGAGTTTCTGACCCATCGCTACCTCCCGGCATTTGTGTTCCGCGAAAGTGAATTGTTTGCGTTCAAAGCAGACACCTACGAAGCCGATGAGTTGGTAGAAGTGCAGGCAGCCGGCAAACTTTCGTTCTCGCATATCCGGGCATTGGAACACGTGGACGCCTTTGAGCGCAACAGCCGGGACAAAAAGCAATTTGAAGGCTGGTTGTTCCGCATCTTCCCACCCCGCAACGCCAATCCAACCGAAGTCTCCTTGCCGGCAGGGTATCTGACGCGCATTACCCCGGACCAGGTTTGGATGGCAGTGCCACAGGATGGTGCCCTCTACCGCCAGAAACTTCTTCAGGTTGAGCCGGATTACGACGCCTGTTATGCGTTGTACACCGCCATCCACGAAGCGGCGGCGATGACCAACTAAAGGGTATTCCTAAAGCACTGCGGGCAACGCATAGCTAACGCCAAAGCAATTCTTCTGTTCCATTAAGGGTTCAGCAACAGCCGTTGAACGCCCCCCGTACTCAGCCGGAGCAGGTAAACCCCCGCCGGAAATCCCTGCATAGCTATGGTCGTTGGCTCCGCATGCAGCGTTCCCACCAGGACCCTTTCGCCCAAACTATTCAAAACCACAAAGGGACCAGCCGAAGCACCCTCTAATCGGAACATCCCCGAAGAGGGATTGGGAAACACGCGAAGGGCATCAGCGGGCAACACTGTCAAAGACCCCGTATAGCGATTGGCTAGATTGTGCCGGCGAAAAAACTTCCAGACTTCCACATTGGCTCGAATGTCCAGGTTGGTGCAACCGGCTCCCGGCAACGGAAAGGCACCCGGCCAGGTATGTCCACCGTTTTCTATGCGGTACAGCAGCATTTCGCTCCAGTCGCGACAGGGGAAGTAGCGCTGGGCCTGCACGGTGCAGCCCTCCGACTCCAGATCGGGAAAGTCGCTGATCACAGGAAGTTCCGGACATTCATTGTGGACCCGCCAAAATTCCACCACATCGGGAATAGCCGTTGAACTCAGCCCACCATCAAAAGGAACCGTCAAATCTGCGGTGCCGTGAATTTCCAAAACGGGAACCACACGCAAAGGATCGCAACTGGCGTACACGTTATCGGCCATGGAGCCGGTCACGGAAGCGATGGCCGCAATGCGATCGGATGCCTCACAGGCCAGCCGGTAACTCATGAATCCTCCATTGGACATGCCGGTGCTGTAGATGCGGTTTGGATCAATGTTGTAGCGGGTGCTCATGCTGTCCAGCAGGCCCAGCAGGAACGACACATCGTCGGGCGAGCCCGGTGGAATGAAACTGAACCCGCTGTTCCAAAAATTGTCAATGGCATCCGGAATCACTACCAGAAACCCCGCAGTATCGGAAACCAGGTTGAGTTGCGAGTAGATAACCTGCTCAGCAGCGGTTGACCCGGCACCGTGCAGGTTCAGGACCAAAGGAATGGGTTCGAGCCCATCATAGCCAGCCGGGACAAACACAAGGAACGACCGCTCCAGCCCATCAAACGTCAGGGTGTCAAACAAAAGCGCACCTCTGGCCTGGCCCTGAACCAGGCCGACACCCATTAGGCTAACCAAAGCAATCACCAATCCTAATTTAATCCTCATGCTGCTAAGGTAAAGGATACAGGCACAGCGGCCATTGTCTGTAACGAGCCTGTTTCAGCCCTCCTTGTTCAGCACCATGGCCAAGCCGAAAACCACGTGAAAAACGCCAAACCCCAGCCCCCAGAAAATCAGCGTTTCCCTCGGTAAAAAACAGCTTATGAGTCCCAAAGCAATTTCAGCCAGACCCAGGTAACGCACTGCAGGCAGCGTGTGCACGGAGGCCTGTGCCAGTCCCAATCCGTAAAACAACAGGCTAATTGGAGCTACCAGCCCGAACAAACCGTATTTAAACACCAAAATCAAGCCCAGCGCTGCTCCTGCAAACACCGGCAGGCTAAAAGCGAAGAGCATTTTTCCTGCGGCAGCATCCCAAACCGGAACACTTAGCCTTCTGGCCTTTCGCCGATTGAAAAAAGCCATTGTTCCCACGGATGCCAGCAACAAAATGGCCCCTGTCGTACTTAAAACCAACGCATATTCCGGGGGAATGGCCTCCAGTTTTCCAAACAACTGATCGTGCTCAAAACGCCCTTCGTACTCGTAATCAAGGTACACCCAGGCAAAAGCCACACCGGCCAGGACGATCAAACCAGTGAACAACCAGGGAAACCCGCTATGGGCATTGTACCGATCTGCGCTTTGGTTGCTTTGATTCGCTGTCATTAGGCGCTCAAGTTCTAAAAATTTCACTAACCCCTGAAAGTCCAACGAATAATAAACAACGGCCAGCCTTCTTCATAAAGTGCTATTAAATAAGGTTATAGCCCCTTACCTTGACTGGTCCCAGTAAAACCATATTGGCGTTCAAATAGCCTATAAATGAAAACAAAAGCTCACATAACACTATTTATAGCCCTTCTGGCCGGATTGCTTCCGGTAAAAGCAGATGTGCTTTGGGTCACGACCACTGGCGACAGCGGCGCAGGCAGCCTCCGGGAAGCCATCAGCATTTCCGCTTCCGGCGATACCATCCGGGCCGATGCCAGTCTGGCTTCCAGCAGCATTTTGCTTACAACAGGCCCGCTGGTCGTCAACAAGAACCTCTCCATCGTGGGTCTCGGCAGCAACTCTACCTCGATTACTGTTGGTGCCAACTTTCGGATTTTCAATGTTGGAGCTGGCACTACCGTTCTGCTGCGCGGCTATTCCCTTGCGCTGGGACGGGCCAATGGCTTAGGTGATCTAGGTCGCGGCGGAGGCATCTTCAACAGCGGTAATCTAACCCTGACCGACATCAAAGTCCTGGGTTGTTTAGCCGCAGTGGGAGGTGGAGGAATCTTCAGCAACGGCACCCTCTCCACCAGCAAATGTGTTCTGCGCAACTGCGGCTCCCCTAATGGTGGGGGCATCAACGTAGCAGCCGGAACCATCGCCCTTTTTGAAACCAAATTGGAAGACAACTCAGCCAATAATGGGGCCGGTATCTGGTTCAACGGTAGCGGTGGCTCGGTCACCAGCGGATCTATGAGCCGGAACAATGCAGTGGTGCATGGCGGTGCTCTTTTCATAGCCTCTAATGCTACCCTCAGCCTCTCCAGGCTCACCTTTGAAGACAATTCAGCGGGGCAGGACGGCGGTGCCCTCTATCTGGCTGACGGCGTGGCCCAGATTACCCGCACTTTGTACCACAGCAATAGCGCTGGGTCACGCGGAGGGGCGGCTTTTGTTTCTAACGGCAGCGACGTGCAAAGCGAAAACACCAGTTACAGCGCCAACAGCGCTGGTTCCACGGGTGGCGCAATTCACATTGTTGGCTCCTTTCTCGCCCGTGCAAACACCTATACCCTGAACAATGCCACCACCGACGGTGGTGCCATTTTCGTGGACACCACCACTGCCCTTCGTTTGGTCGAAGGGAGCATTGTCTACGGCAACACGGCCTCCGCGGTAGCGGACGACATCGCTTTTCCCAGCCGCTTGTTCAGCAGTTCTTACAATATGTATGGCGCTATCGACGATGGCCTGTTCCTTGCTGGAGCAGGCGACCGAATCGGAGTAGACCCGCTTCTGGATGTCTTGGCAAACAATGGCGGCGGAACCCGCACCCATGCCTTGCTTTGCGGTTCACCAGCCATCGATTCTGCTAATCCAGCCAGCCCTGTTGTGCTGGATCAGCGCGGCCTTCCCCGCAACTTCAACGGCCGCTCAGACATCGGTGCCTTTGAAATACAGAGCCTTTGTTTGCCTGACTGTGTGTTGGATTCGGTTACCGTTGGTGTTCAAGGTGCCTGTGACCCGGTTTCCAATGCCTACACGCAGGTAGTTACCGTGTACACCACTAATACACCGATTACGGGTAGTCTGATCGTAAACGGGCAGTCCTTCGCCGTTTCGGCAAGTCCTCAAACGATCACGCTGACTGGTTTGGTCAGTAATGGTGCCCCCGTTAATTTGGAAGTTTCGTACAGCGACGATACCGCTTGTGTGTACAACCAGCCCGCCGCGTGGACCGCTACGGCAGACTGCTATTCCTGTACCGCACAAACGCCCAGCAACCTCAATGCAACCTTCCTGGATCTTTCCAATTCCGTT
>CAYSDI010000010.1:33195-56778 GCA_964429745.1 uncultured Chitinophagales bacterium
ACCCGCAGCGGCTTAAATCACTAATCCACGCCCCCGGTGCCAACGCGCCGGGGGCGTGCGCTTTAGCCAACTATGTATCCAAAAAAGCTCCGGATCTGGGCTTTTGGAAGTTCGATTAGCCCCAAACCTGGGTTCCGGTACCGGTTTTTGGCCGAAAACCTCTACTTTCCGTCGTAAACCCTCACTAACCACCTTATGATCCGAACTCTCCTCACCGCGGCAGGGCTTTTTTTAAGCGCCAGTCTGCTGGCTCAGGCACCCTGCAACCTGACCAACTCGTCTGGTTGTGACTGCCTGGACGGCAGCAGCAACTGCGACCTCCTGCCTGACCTTACTATCGCGCAGATTCTGCTCAACGACGCAAGCGCAACTCCGGAAACCACTGGTGAATTGGGCGTTTCGGTGTCCAGTCCCAACATCGGCCACGGTCCGCTCCGCATCGTTCCCACAGACTACTTCGTTTGCGGCACCGACACCACGCTGGAAGTCGGGGGTTTTGTTGGGTCTTGCGATGATGGCAGCGATCCACGCCAGTTGATCAAGCAGCGCATCTACCAAAAGAATCCCGATGGTTCCATGACCTTTTATGACCGTTGGGCAGGCTCCATGACCTATCACATCAGTCACGGGCACATGCACGTTGACGATTGGGGCAAGTACAGCCTTCGCAATGAAGTGCCAGGCACGGACCCGCTCACGTGGCCAATCGTAGCAGAAGGAGCCAAGCTCGGATTCTGCCTTATGGACTACGGGTCGTGCACGTATTACAACGGCCATTGCGTAGACAGCGAAGGCAACGTTCTGACCACCAATGCGCCCAACTACGGCCTCGGCGGTGGTTCTTATTCCTGTGGGCTCACCAATCAGGGCATTTCTGCCGGGTATACCGATATCTATTACTATTACCTGGATGGCATGCAAATTCCCATTCCGGCATCGGTTTGCAATGGCACCTATAAACTCGTGGTCGTTCTGGACCCCTACGACTACTTTCTGGAAGAAGACGAATCCAACAACGTCAAAGTAGCTACGGTTACCCTGACGAAACAAGGCGGCGGCGCTATTTCTATCGTCGCTGATGGTCCCGCCAGTTTTTGTGAAGGCAATGAGGTAACGCTCAGCATCGATGCGCCGGCCTCCAGCTATACTTGGTCCAATGGCGCTACCACGCCCAGCATTACGGTCAGCAACACGGCCAGTATCAGTTGCACAGCGGCCACCACTTGTGGCTTACTAACCACGCCAACGGTCATCATCAATGTGGCTCCTGCATCACCACCAGCAGGTACCGACGGTACCACCTGCGGTCCAGGGGCGGTTACGCTCAATGCCAGCGGTCCGGGAACCCTTCGCTGGTATGACAGTCCTTCTTCCAGCACAGTCTTGGCAACGGGGGCAAGTTTCAACACCCCTTCGCTGACCAGTACCACCACTTATTATGTGGAGGCTGAATCTGGATCTGTCGGTCCTACCACCAAGGTTGGTCCTGTCAATCACACTGGTACCAACTTCTTCAGCGGCAGCACGGTCAACAGCCACCTGATTTTTGATGCGCTCACCGACTACACCCTGAAATCGGTCAAAGTGTACACCGACCAGCCCGGCAACCGACGCATTGAATTGCGCAACAGCAGCGGCACTGTGCTGCAGTCCGCCACCGTAAACATTCCTGTTGGCGAATCGCGCATAACGCTCAACTTCAACGTTCCCACAGGAACCAACTTGCAATTGGGCACCAACAGCGCATTCAACAACGGTAACTTTGGTTATGTAAGTCCGCAATTACGCCGTACGAGTGCTACTCTGGCATTCCCATACACCATCGCTGATGTTACCCGCATTACCAATACTCCTTACGGAACATCCTACTATTACTACTTCTACGATTGGGAAGTCAAAGAACAGGACGAAATCTGCATCAGTACCCGCACCCCTGTTCAGGCAATTGTTGACAACACGCCCGGTTGCACAGGAATGGACTGCGTCACGCCCCCAATCACCAATGTAACTGGCATAACCCAGGTCAGCGCCACGGTAAGCTGGACGTCCGGCGGTGCAGACGCCCTCCAATACCAGGTCGAAGGGCGCAAAGCCGGCACGACGGCCTTCCGCTCCGCCAACCGCAGTACGCTGAGCTTCAACGTCAACAACCTGCGCCCATCCACCGCGTATGAATGGCGAGTTCGGACCCGTTGCAGTGATGGCAGCTATACTGCCTACACCCCGCTCAGTGTATTCGTCACACCAGCTGCCCGCCTGGAAGATCCGGAGCCCTCGTTTAGCCTCACGCCGAACCCAAGTGCAGGCCCGTTTGAAGTACAGCTCCAAAACGCCGATGGCCAAGGCCTCCTAACCGTTGAAAACCTGCTCGGCCAAACCCTTTGGACCAGCCAGGTGCTCGCAAACGGTGTCACTACGTTGTCGGTAAATGCGGGCCTTTCGCCCGGCATGTACCTGGTGCGCTTCAACAACGACCGCCACGACATTGTGCAGCGCCTGGTCATCAGCCACTGAGCACCCGACAACTAAACAACCGTTAACAAAACCCCTCGCTGTCTACTGGGCAGCGAAGGGTTTTTTAACAGCACCTTTAAGCAATAGCCTGAAGCCAAAATCCGGCAAAACCTCAGTCTTCCGAGGCAGCATTTTGCGGCCTCAGGTGGTTCCAGCCGCCGGCTACCAACTCGTGCCGATTGCCGCCTTTGGTCAGCAATTTGACCCCTGCCCGTGTTTCGGTCATCTCGCCGATGATGGACACGTCGGCTAACCCTTCTACCAACTTTCGGTCTTCGGGCCTGACCGTGAACAGCAGCTCGTAATCTTCGCCGCCGTTCAGCGCAGTATTGATCGGGTCCATGTTGAACAAAACCGCCTGTTCGTAGGTCTCGGCGTGAATGGGAACTGCGGCTTCTTCTACCAAAGCACCCGTATCAGAGCGGTGGCAGAGGTGCAGCAAATCCGATGACAGCCCATCGGAAACATCAATCATGGCTGTGGGTTTGATGCCCTGCTCCCGCAGCAACGCCACAATGTCCACGCGCGCCTCCGGCCTGAGTTGGCGTCCCACCACATAGGCTTTGCCATCCAAGGTGGGTTGCACGCCAGGGTGTTGCAGATAAACCTGCTTCTCGCGCTCGAGCATTTGCAACCCGATGTACGCCCCGCCCAAGTCGCCACTTACGCAGATCAGGTCGCCGGGCCGCGCTCCGCTGCGGTAGCACAGGGTGTCTTCCACCCCTTCGCCGAGCGCGGTCACGCTAATAACTAACCCTTGCTTAGAGGCCGAGGTGTCGCCACCCACAAGATCCACCTGGTAGCGCTCGCATGCGGCAAAAATGCCTTCGTACAGCTCCTCCAAAGCCTCCACCGAAAATCGATTGGACACTCCGATTGACACCGTGATCTGCTTCGGGTCGGCGTTCATGGCGCATAAATCGCTCAAATTGACTACTACCGCTTTATATCCTAAATGTTTTAATGGAACATACATTAGGTCGAAATGTATTCCTTCCAGGAGCAAGTCAGTGGTCAGTACCTGGAGTTTTCCTGCTGGGTCAATGACGGCAGCATCGTCGCCTATTCCTTTCAGGGTCAGCGAATTATGAATTTCAAAATTCTTAGTAAGGTGTTCGATTAGGCCAAATTCGCCGTAATCGGCCAGCTCTGTTCGGGTAGGTTGTTCTTGCATAGATCTGCCTTAAAAGCCCATAAAACTACGGCCAAAGCAAGCCGAAAGGGCTAAAATCTCTTCATACATTGAAAGGAATCACCATTTCTCCCTACCTTAATTACTTAAATCACCTCTGCCATGACAAAACGTTTTACCGTCGCAATAGGGTTGGGCCTGTGCAGCCTGACTCTTTCTGCCCAGCAATTCCTTCAAACGGAAGTTCTCGAATTTGCCATCAGCCCCTGCGGAACCTTCTATACGCCGGATTTACCCCCTGCCGGCTACCACCCATCTGCCCCATTCGGATTCACAAACGGATTTGGCATTGTCACCGATGCCGACGCGGATGGTTGGGAGGTAGGCTCCCCAGCACCCTCCTGCGGAGATTACATAGCCCCAGGTTCTCCGGTAGAAGGGTTCAGTGTCCAGGTTGGTGACGTGTTTAAAACCAATGCTGACCAATTCTTTGATACCTGCGGCAACGCAGAGATCTTCAGCAACAGCCTGAGCAGCGGCCCTGCTGGCGACTTCCGGCTGGCTCTTTGGACAGGCTCACGCAACGGACTCAGCATTCGCCAAAGCACCGTAACCAAAGAAGGTGAAGCCATGATGATTCACCGCGTCAAATTGTGCAACAATAGCGCATCCACGTTGGACTCGGTGTTTTACCAGCGCTTCCTGGATCCAGATCCCGATAATACCCTCACGGGCAATTTTGCCACCCGCAACCGAATTCTGCCCGATGTTTTAGTTGGCTCAGCCGTAGAAGCAGCAGGCTACGCTGTGGGCGAATGCCGAATCACCCTCCTTTCGCCAGACGAACGCGCCCGGGCATCTATTGGTGGTTTCTTTGGTGACAAACCCACCTTTGGCTACTACGGCGAAAACTTTTTCCAAAACAGCGGAAGTATTATCGGTGACTTCGGCGTCCAAATTACCTTCAACCTCGGCTCTTTGGAGCCCGGTGAGTGCGACTGCGCAGCCTTTGCCTATGTCTTCCGTCGCCAGGATTACGACCGCGCTTACTCGGTGGCCACTCAGGCCTGCAGCGCTTTTGACGCCTTCGATACAGACGGCGACGCAGAAGCCCTGGCCAGCCGCTTGTTTGGCACCAACGCCCAGGAAGTGGATCGCGACCTTACTTGGCTGGCTATTCCCGGCGGATTCCAACTCATGGATCTTGGCGGCGACGAGCAGGTGCGCATCTACGACCTCGGTGGTCGTTTGGTGCAGGCCAGTTTCAGCACCGGCAATGTGCAGACTATCACAGGCTTGCCTGCCGGCATGTATCTGATTCAGGTGCAGGACCAGAGCGGAACGTTGCGCTCCGGAAAAGCTGTGGTTCAGTAAGGTTCTCCTTCGACCTGATCAGTGCCCTTTAGCCCCAACTTTAGCCTTAAGGGAGGCTCTTGAAAAAACCGCCTGAAGCCAAAAGGTTTCGGGCGGTTTTTTTTTGCAAAAATCTGGTCGGTTAGCCTGTATTTTAGAGCACCTAACTATGGACCCAACACAACATCCCGACATGCTGGTTCGCTCCCCACTGGACATGCTGTACCACTGGGAAAGCACGCGCCCTGATGCCATTTACCTGCGCCAGCCCATTGACGGGCAGTTCCACACCTGGACCTGGCGCGAAGTTGGCGATGAGGTGCGGCGTATGGCTGCGGCCTTGCAAGCCATGAACCTGCCGCCTCAAAGCAAAATAGCGCTTATCTCAAAAAACTGTGCGCACTGGATTCTCGCTGACCTGGCTACCATGATGGCCGGGCATGTCGGGGTTCCGATGTACCCGAACCTGAACGAAGATACCGTAAGGTATGTTTTGGAACACAGCGAAGCCAAAGTGCTCTTTGTTGGCAAACTGGATACTTGGGAAGACATGAAGGGTGGGGTGCCCGACTCTGTTACCTGCATAGGGTTTCCGTTTTATGGGCACGAGGATTACCTCAGTTGGGATTACCTGACCCAGGAGCACGAACCGCTAAAAGGCAAAATTGTCCGCAACCCCGATGACTGGGCTTCCATCATTTACACGTCGGGAACCACGGGATATCCTAAAGGAGTCATCCATCGTTTTCACAACATGAGCTTTGCTGTCTCAAACGCCGTGCGTTTCATCAACGTTGGCCAAACAGATCGTTTTTTCAGCTATCTGCCTTTAAGTCACATTGCTGAGCGCATTTTGGTGGAAATGGGCAGTTTGTACAGCGGCGGCACGGTTGACTTCGCCGAGTCGCTCGAAACCTTTGCCTCCGATCTAAAACGTGTGCAACCCACGGTTTTCCTAGGGGTACCGCGCATTTGGTCCAAGTTCCAACAAGGTGTTTTGGGCAAAATGCCGCAGGCCAAGCTCGACCGCCTGTTGCGCATTCCCATTCTCTCCGGCATTGTCAAAAAGAAAATCAGGCAAGGGCTCGGACTTAACCAGGGCCGTTTGGTGTTTACCGGTGCTGCGCCAACACCCGCTTCGCTCATCCGTTGGTTCGAGCGCCTGGGCATCCGCATTCAGGAGGCCTATGCCATGACGGAAAACTGCTGCTACTCGCACGTTACCCTTCCCAACAACATTCGCATCGGTGCCGTAGGGCAGCCTCTGCCGCTTTGCGAAGTCCGGCTCGGCGAAGACGATGAGATCCACGTGCGGCACGAAGCGCTCATGGTTGGCTATTACAAAGACCCTGAGCAAACAGCCGAAACCTTGACCGATGACGGCTTTCTTCGCACCGGCGACACTGGAAGCATTGATGCCGAAGGCTTCCTGCGCATTACCGGCAGGGTAAAGGACCTTTTCAAAACGTCAAAAGGCAAATATGTTGCCCCGGCGCCCATTGAACTGCACTTGTCCGCCAACACGTTTGTGGGTCAGGTGGTGGTGGTGGGCGACAACATTCCGCAGCCCATCGCCCTCATTACCCCTTCGGAAGAAACCAAAGGCCTGAGTCGCGAAGAGATCATGAGCAGCCTGAGCAAGACATTGACGGCGGTAAACAAAATACTCGATCAGCACGAAAACGTAAGAAAAGTTGTGATACTTAACGAGGAATGGACCGTGGAAAACGGCTTCCTGACCCCAACCATGAAAATCAAGCGCCGCATTGTAGAGGGCAAACACCGCCCGCAATATCCGGAGTGGTACGAGGGCAAGGATCCCGTGCTCTGGCTCAAGCACTAGAGTGCCCGGAACGGAGCAGTAATCGCCCTGCAAACGGTCTCGGCCAAATGGCACACGCTCAGTTCCCGCCTTTCAACCGTCTATCGACCGCCAAGACCTGGATACCAGCGCAGGCGCGCCGAAACGCCGCCGTAATACGCGCGTCCATCGCTGACCGGCAACTTGTTGAACGGCACTCCGATGCGCGGCTCGACGCCCAGGCTAAATGACGGAGCCAGAAACTGCTCATACCCCAGCGCTAATTCTGCCGCTCCATTGATTTTGGTATTCAGCACCCGCTCTGACGGGCCAACTGTTTGTACGGTGTACTCGTTGGTCGATTCCACTAAACCGTAGGCATCAAACGAAAGGTTTTCGGCGCCCGATTGCGTGACGGCAATGGTTACCGGTTCATAGAACAACAGCACGCCGGGTTGGGCGTTGTGGAACTCCACATTGTAATCCTCCTGGCGAACGCGTTGCGCCGTTATCCCCGCAGCTACGCGAAAACGACCGCGTGCCCGCGCCAGGTTCCAACCGTAGCCCACTTGCAGAGGAATTTCCCAGCGCCCTTGTGTTCCCAGCAGCGCATCCGGGCAATGTACTGGCTCTTTGATGCCGTAGCTAAACGGGTTTCCACAGGCCACTTTGTTTTGGTGGAAATGGTACTGTCCGTAAAACAGCCCTGCCGACAAAAACACGCCGGAACGGAACCATAACTCAGCACCTACGCCGGCATCCTGCCCAGGGCGGAACCCATCGCCGGCTGCCGTGTACTCCGCATTTAATCCCACCGATCCCATCAGCGCAACATCCACCAGACGGCGCCCGCGATCCAGGGTCGGATCCTTTTCCCACTCGCGATCAGAGGGCGCAGTGGGGTCTGTTTCGGCGGCCATAGGATCCAGCGGTTGGGGAAAGAACTTTTGGCGCTCCAAAGCAAGTTGCGGAGCTATTTCCTGAACGCTGCTCTCCGCAACGCTGCTTTGTTGTGTTTCGCGGGTCAGGGCATCCGGCCTTGTGCCCTCTGCGCGCACACTGTTTGCGCCGATGTTCGTCTGGCCGTTTGCCCTGCTGGATGCCTCGCTGCTGCGATTAGCCTTTAATCCAGCCTCGCCTGGATCGTTGCGCCTCGATTTGGTCTGCTGTTTGCGTTCAGCCTGCACGGCTTTCGCTGATTGGTTTTTTGCTGATGCCTGAGCTTCGTTCCGGTCCAAAACGGACCTTGCTGTTGTGTCGTTTGTTCTGGCATCACCGGCATCAGCTTCGTTCGCCGCCGAACCTTCCGATGACTCCAACGGAAGTTGCCCGGTAGCCTGAATGGCCCTTTCGCCCGGTTGATTTGGCCACATGAAAAATGCGGACACGCCCAGCAACACGGCAGCAGCGGGCATGCCTAGCCATAGCAGGGTGCGGCGACGCCGGGTCGGGGCATCCAAACGGGCTTGCAGCGAAGCCCAATCGGCTGGGTTGTAAGGAACCTCATAGTTCCCGAGTTTGTCCCTGAATTGGGGGTCTAACCTATCGGACATAGCGTGCGCTTTGCGGAGCTTCGTTTTGTAAAATCATGGCCTGGAGATTGCGGCGGGCTTTTGACAAATTGGACTTGGAGGTGCCTTCGGAAATGCCCAGCAACGAACCGATTTCCGGGTGGCTGTACCCTTCAATCACGTAGAGGTTAAATACGGCTCGATAAGCAGGCGTCAGGTTTTGCACCAGACGGAGCAGGTCTTGTGCCGCCAAACGGTCCAGGCCCGATTCCACCGGAGCGGCCTGGTCCATGCCCACAGTATCCAGTTCCTCCGTGCGCGCCGTTCGAATCACCGAGCGGTATTGGTCAATGGCCGCGTGCATGACAATGCGGTAAACCCATCCCTCCAAATTGCCTTTTTCAGGGTCGAAACGATCCAAGCTTTCAAACACTTTGAAAAAGCCCTGGTTTAGCATGGCTGAAGCCTCATCGCGATCGCGGGCATAACGCAGGCACAACCCCATCATGCGCCCGTAAAAGCGCTTGTAGAGCAACTCCTGCGCTTTCCGTTCTTTGCGCAAACAGGCTGTTACTAAGCTTCGTTCATCCATCCGCCGGACGATCTCCATCGGTTAAGATACGCCCGAACATGCGGAAGCGTTGCCTCCTCAGCCAGTCCAATGATCAAAAAAGGTAACCTCGTTTAGTAACTCAGGTGCCGAAGCATCAACTGAAGCTGACCCAGGTGGTAGGCGTCGTGTTGCAACAGGCCATGAAACAGCGTGTACCAGGTATAATCCCTGGCTCCGGGCACCATGCGGCTCAGGTCCTGCTCGGGAAATTGCTTCCAAAGCCGCAGCAGGGTTTCCTGGCTCTGGCCCAGGCTCACAAGCGCATTCGACCAGGAATACTCATCCAATTGGGTCACCCGGGGGAAGGTGGTCTCCTGATCGTTGGCAAGACTGTGGTCCCCTTTCATCAAACGAACCACGTACTGGCGCCAAATGGTCATGTGCAGCACAATTTCAACCAAGCTATGGCTGCTGTTCAACCGAAGTCCCGCGTTTTCCGGGTGTACCTCATCCAGCACTTCGCGAATGGAAGGTCCGTGCCAGGCGGCTCCATCAAAATTGCGCTCGAGTAAACCGGCTATCCGGTGCATTTCGCTATTGGTCATGGAAGATTAAGGTTGCGCGTTTAACCGACAAGTTAGAGCACAGAATTGAACAACAAAAAGGTACCTGCTCCGGCCAGGTAACCCAGAAAAGCCAAAAAGGCAAAATTCTTCAAATACCACACGAAGTCAATCTTCTCGATGCCCATGACGGCCACCCCAGCTGCGGAACCAATGATCAACATGGAACCTCCCGTCCCTGCGCAAAAAGCCACAAATTGCCAGAAGTGCGAGTCTGCGGGGAATTGCTCCATGGAATACATGCCCATGGCGGCAGCTACCAGCGGAACGTTGTCAATTATGGCCGAAAGCACCCCCATAATGAGCACAATCACGTTGTGATTGCCCACCGATCGATCCAGCGTGTGGGCAAGGGCTTCCAGCACTCCAATCGATTCCAATGCCGCTACCGCAGTAAGAATACCCAGAAAGAACAGCACGCTGGGCGTGTCAATGCGAGTCAACGCGTGCAGCACAGAGAACCGCGACTTTTCTTCGTGCGATTTGGTCTTGTGGAGAATTTCCGTCGCAAACCAAAGCACGCTCAACCCAAACAACATGCCCATGTAAGGAGGCAGGTGCGTCACTGTTTTGAAAATGGGAACAAACAACAAAGCCCCGATGCCCAGGGCAAAAATGGTCGTCCTTTCTGATAAGGAGGTTTTGTAAGTAGCCTTGACCTCTACTGGGGGAAAATTCCCTTTCAGTCGGAGGCTCAACAAGGAAGCCGGCACCAACACACAAACCACCGATGGCAGGAAAATATCCTCAATAGTGGGCCAAACGGTAATTTGGCCACCGATCCAAAGCATCGTGGTGGTGATGTCCCCAATTGGGCTCCAGGCTCCCCCTGCATTCGCAGCAATAATGACCATGCTGGCGTAGAGCAAGCGCGTTTCCCGATCGTGGATCAGTTTGCGCAACAGGGAAACCATAACAATGGCGGTGGTCAGGTTGTCCAAAACTGCCGAAAGAAAGAAGGTCAGGAACGTGATGATCCACAACACCTTTCGTTTGTCCGTGGTCTTGATTCTGCTGGTAATGACATGAAACCCATCGTGCATGTCAATCAATTCCACGATGGTCATGGCACCTAATAGGAAGAACAGGATGTAGGCAATCTCCGTGACAAAATGACCCAACAGTCGTTCTACATTGCTGTACTCGGGCACGGACGCATCAAAAGCAAGCCCCAGGCGCTGAAACACATCCTCAAAAGGCAATTGGTATCCGAAATAGGTAACACCCAGCGCAATCAGGGTCCAGGTGAGCACTCCGGTCATCAGCGAAGACGCTGTTTTGTCAATCTTAATGGGATGCTCCAGTGCAATAAACAAGTAGCCGATCACAAACACAGCTACAATGAGCGCGGTAATGAACATAAGCGGTAGAGGGGGTGCTAAAAAACCGTAAAAAATGGATTCCGCCGCAAAAGTATCCGTTCGCCCCCTTAAAATCCAGTTTAATATCCCCTGGAAACCACTCTTAGTCGCTTAATTCACTCAATAGTTCCAACGCGCGGGCTCGATAGGGCCCATTTTCCAGAATTAACGCCTCCAAAAGAATCATTGCCGGGTCTTCGTCGCCCTGCGCGATGTGCGCCAATGCCAGGTACCAACGGCATTGATCGTACAAAGGTCCTGGACCCAAGGCCTTTAACCCTTGCAACAGCGGAATGGCTTTATCCGGTTTATCGCGCTCCAGCCACGCATTGGCCTCCAGCAAATCCGCCGCCTGAGCCTGAGGATGCTCAACAGGAACCTTGATTAGCCATTCGGTGGCCATGCGGTAATCACCCTTGGTATAGGCGGTCTGCCCCTGCTCATAAGGATCCGGTGCGGGCCTATACCCTCGGTTAGACGAGTTAGTGACGGTGACTTCAGAGAGGCTTATCTGCCCGTCGGTCCCGGTTTCGGTGGAAGGGTCATCAGCCAGTGGCAACTTCTGTTCATTCATCTCGCGGTAGTCGCTGGTTGTGGGGACGCTTGCAGGACCCTGGCCGGCTGCGCCGCTAGACCCTTCCGTGCGCTTTTCACTTCGGCTTCCCCTGATGCTCACCGGGTTTTCCTGCTTGCGGCTGTCTTTCAGGACCAGGTTTTTTTGGGCTGCCTGGCTGGAAACCTGGGGTCGCGCAACCGCAGCATCGCGATCCACCTTTTCTTCCATCGCGGGCTCCGAATTATCTGCGCGGCTAAAAAATTGGAGGTTGTCGCTTTCCGTGGCGCGACTGCCATCTGCGGTGGGTCTCGAGTTAAAGCCGAGGTCGCTCCCAGCCGAATTGTCAAAGGTCACGTCAGCGTTTTCCAGGTTATTGAAGTCTTCCGTGACCGCACCATTCTTTTTTAGTTCAAAAAACAAAGAGGGAGGCACGGGATAAGCAGGCACGGCATTGCTTGTTGCCGGATATTGGAGTTGCCCGGGCGAAGGGGATGCCTGGTCTGAAGCGAGTTGTTCGGTGAATGCCCCACTTTCTGTTAGCCCTTCTGTTCGTCCTCCTGTTTGGCCATCCTTGTTTCCCAACTGCTGCGGTTCAATGGGCTCAAAATGGCGGTCAAAGGCCTGCCGGTCCGTTTTTGGCTCCTGAAGTACAGAGAGCATCCAGAAACCAGCGCCGAACAACACCAAAACGGCTGCCGCAACACCCATGCGCACGTAACCGAGCCGTCGCACCACCCCGCCGCGCCGTTTATCCCGATCCGGGGAGGTCATTATGTCGATGTCTTTGTGCAAGTCGGCCACCAAGGTAGCAGCCCCTTCAGGACCCAGGGCCCGCAGGCCTTCGAGCGCATTCCGGTCGTCCTCAGACCCTTGCAGCATCGCCTCCACGCGGGCGCGCTCCGCCGGGCTCAACTTGTTTTCCAAGAAGGCCTGCCATTGTTCCGGCGTTGGTCCGGCGCTATGGGATGGAGAGCGTTTCACGTTTTGGGGGCTTTGTTTACGCAATTTAAGAAAGGGAGGTAATCCTCATGGAGAAGGGCTTCCCGGTTCACCGAGCATCAATTTTAGGTTTCGTTTGCCGTTTTGCAGGTGGCTTTTGACCTGGTTGGGCGAAAATCCGGTCAGTTCGGCCACTTCTTGGTAGCTTTTCTTTTGCAGGTAAAACAACTCAACGCACAGTTTTTGTGGCTCGTTCAGGCGAGAAAGGGCGTTTTCAAGACCAGTCAGCGGATCGGGCGCGGCGGCATTTCCCCCGGCATTAACCCCGTTTTTGCTAAAACTGACCTGAAAATCAAGATGCAATTCCTGTTCGGATTCCACAAAATCCTGCTCTTGTGTTTCAACGTGTAGCCGATAGCCTTCCTGTCGGTTGCGCGCGGATTTGCGGTTCCTCAACTCCATTAACGCAGCATTGCGCACCACCGCGTACAGCCAGGGCTTAAAATGTTCCACGCGATGCTCGCGTAGGTCAACCAGCAGTTTTTCAAAGACCTGCATGACCAGATCTCGCGCGTCGTCCCTGTCCTCCAGGTATTTGTACGCCACCCCCACCACCGGGTAGGTGTAGCGTTTAAAAAGCTCGCCGACCAGCGATTTGTCGCCCGATTCGCGGTATCGGACAACCAGCACTTCGTCGGAAAGCTCTGCCAGCGTCTTTTTTCCAAAAAAACCCAAAGATGACAAGGCGATTTCTGTAAAATAACCAAAAATAGACGAAGCAGGAGCGGGAACCATTGATCGACTGCTCAGCGGTTTTTTGCTATACTTGGCTCCTGACTTCTCCTCCCATGAAAGCAACCTGGCGCGATCGATACGGCAATGCCGATGTTTTGCAGATTAAGGAACTGCCCAAACCTACCCCAAAAGCCGGGGAAATGCTGGTCAGGGTCCACGCCAGCACCGTGAACCGCACCGATTGCGGCGTTCTGACGGGCTTGCCGTGGGTGTTTCGCCTCTTCACCGGCCCATTCAGACCCCGGCATGCTTCAACCGGAACCGATTTTGCCGGCTATGTTGAAGCGGTGGGCGCCAGCGTCACTCGTTTTAAACCCGGAGACCGCGTGTTGGGTTTTTACGACCAGGGAATTGGCTCACACGCCGAATACGTCGTGGTGCCCGAAGCCTGCCCGATGGTAACGATACCCGAAAGCATAGATTTTGTTATGGCCGCGGCCGCAGCCGAGGGCGCGCACTACGCGATCAACTTCATAAACAAAGTTCCGCTGTTGCCTGGCAAGCGCGTTCTGGTCAACGGTGCAACCGGGGCCATTGGCTCGGCGGCCGTCCAGCTTTTGGTCCATGCCGGGGTGCAAGTAACCGCTGTTTGCCCAACGGCTCAGGTGGAACGGGTGCGAGCCTTCGGTCCCGCCCTGGTGGTGGACTACCAGAAAAGCGATTTCACCCAATTGCCCGGGGGCTATGATTTCGTATTTGATGCCGTGGGCAAAAGCACGTTCGGGCGTTGCCGGCGTCTGCTCGTGCCCAAAGGCGTTTACCTGTCTTCAGAACTTGGCCCTGGCGCACAGAATCCTTTTCTGGCCATCCTCGGTTTTGTCTCACCGGGCAAGCGGGTCGTGTTTCCATTGCCCGTGAACATCCAGGGCAGCCTCGATCAGATTCTGGCGCGCCTGCTAGACGGTTCGTTTAAACCGCTGCTGGACCGAACCTATCCGCTGGACCAGGCGGCCGAAGCCTTCCGCTATGTCCTGACCGGTCAGAAAATTGGCAACGTGGTGTTGGTGTGAGAGGGCAGTCCAGGCCTTAGACCATTTCGCGCCAGGCCAATACCGTAGAAAAACCTCTGTTGGTAAAATACGCGCGCAACTCGGATTCAGGCATGGCGCTTGCTGCCAGCACAAAGTCGCCGCCCCAGGCCCCCAGCGATTTTACCACCCCGGGAAAGTCCGCAAAATGCAAGGCTTGGACAGGGGTAAATCCGGTCAGCGCTGCGATTACTTCTTCGTGCTTGCGCAGGTGCTCGGAAAAGTCAGCCAGGGTTTCGGCAAATCGGAGCTGTATGGTCAGGTGAACAATGGTGTGCAGCCACGGAGCCGGGTTCATTCCCCGGGCTTCAAAAGCGGCCAGGCTAAACCGGCTGTCCTGCTTTTTGCCCAAATGCACAAAGTACAATTGCTCTGAAAATGGCGGGTCAAAGGCAACGGGCTCCCAGCGCGGTTGGCCGTCCACGAGCTTGTACAGGATCGGGCCTTTGGCGGTAGCACAGGCCACGTCATAACCGGATCCGCCAAAGACAGCTTTTTGCAGGGCGAAGGGGTCGGTACCGGACCACTGCGCAAGGAGGCTAACCAACGTAGAGCTGGTGCCTAAGCCCCAATTGCGGGGGAAGTCGCAGTGCGTCGTGGCGTGGTAGGTGGTCATTCCCCCGGCCATAAAGCCAGGCTGTTGATCGCGGCAAATCTTGAGCAGCTGGACCAGCCGGTTAAAAGCTTCGGAGTCAGGTTGCTTGTTCAGCCCCAAAGAGGACCTGGTTAGGGTGGATAAGTCCTCCAGCAACAACAGGGCAGACATCCAGATGGCACCATCATCCTGACAAGAATCCCACCGGAGCTCGGCACGATCAATCGCCTTGGAGGGTAATACCGCCAACTGCTGCCCAAACCTGACCGGCATAGCCAAAGCCAAACCACCGTGCGCTACCAGGTACTCGCCGCTGAGCAGCAGTTTGCCGCGGGCGCTGAAATGCTGCACATCGGAAAGAGAATCGGCGGAATTCATAAAAAGGTCACAGGGACCAGTCGGATGGCCGTTTAGAGCGCGGGCAGTTTGCCTTCTTTAAGGTCGCTGTTGCGCGGGCTAGGGGCGCGCTGCACGCGCAGGTATTCGCGCACGGACGGAAAGCTGATGGTCTTGTCTTGAAAGTAGGCCACCGCGCGCTCCACTTCCACTTCTGAAGCTCCGAAGTGATTGAGAATATTGGTCAGGTGCATGCGCATGTGCCCGTATTGGATACCGGTGGTGACCAGACTCTTTACGGCGCTGAAGTTTTGGGCCAGCCCTACGCTCGCGATGATTTCCATGAGTTCATGAGCGCCGGGGTTGCCCAACAATTCCATGGAGCGCTTGGCCAGGGGGTGCAGACCGGTCAGTCCGCCAACCGTGCCAACTGCGAGGGGCACATCCAGCTCAAAACGGAAAAGGCCATCGTTGATTTCCGCGTGCGAAAGGCTGGCATATTGTCCATTGCGGCCGGCATAGGCATGCCCACAGGCCTCGGTGGCCCGGAAATCATTGCCCGTAGCCAAAATGACAGCATCAATGCCGTTAAAGATGCCTTTGTTGTGGGTAGCTGCGCGGTAACGGTCGTTTTCCGCAATGCGAATGGCGGTAACGAATTTGCGCCCAAAGTCAGCAGCACTGAGGTTGCCTTTAAACGAGCCTAATTTTTCGACCGGACACTCCACCCAAGCCTTGACCCGGCACTCCGGGGTGTAGTTGCTCAAGATGGCCATAATGATTTCGATCTTGCGTTCGCGGCCGGTAAAGGCAGCATGGTTGCGCACTTCGCCTTGCAGCAACCGGGCGAACTCTTCCAACACCGAGTTGATAAAATTGGCGCCCATGGCGTTGCAAGTCTCAAAACGGGCTTTGAGTTGCCACAATCCGGGTTCAATGTGCTGGCAATTCTCCAATTCCAGCCCTACGATACCACCCCCGCGGCGCTCCATGTTGGCCACCAAGTGAGTGACCCCTTCGCGCAAACGGGGCTCTACTTCAGCAAAAAAGCGCTCCAGTTTCTCCGGATCGGCACCTTCCCACCGGAAGTGCACCTGCCCGACCTTGATGGTGCTGATCACCTCGGCGTGAAACCCGCCTTTGTCTTCCCAAAACTTGGCTCCGCTAGCGGCGGCGGCCACCACCGAGCTCTCTTCAATGACCATCGGCACGCAGTAGAGGCGGTCGTTGATCATAAAATTGGGCGCTACCCCGTAAGGCAGGTAGAAATTGGTCAGCGTGTTTTCGCTAATGCCGTCGAACAACCGCTGCGTTTCCACATTGGAGTGCGCAAAGCTGGCGAACTCGCGCACAATGTCTACCGGGTTGGAGGTGAAGAAGTACTTCGCCAGCCAAGAAATTTTGTCCGCTTTGGACAGTTTAGAAAACCCGCTGATGCTCTTCATAAAATCCTGGGCAAAGATAGTTCTAACCCGCTTCTTTCGGGAGAAGGGCCCTGTTACGCCTGGCGAACCCGAAGGTAGGCTTCAGCCAATGCCAATCCCCTAAGTTGTTCAGCCACAAAGCTTTGTAAGGCTTCGTAGCTTTCTTTGGCCGGTCTGAGAAAAGCCGACCCCTGTGCATAAACAGCTGAAACCGGCAAACGGTTGACCAGCCAGTAGCCGTCCAGAAAGTCGCGGATGCCTCCGCTGACGATAATCTGGCGACAAAGGGCCTGATTTCCGAGGCTCTTGTAGAGCGAAAGGACCATTTCCACCATTTCCGGGGCAGTATGACCAACCCGACTCAGGCCGGTATACGCCTGGCGAGCCTGTTCGGTTCCGCGCAACAATTCCACCATGCTGAAATTGGTGCCGCCTTGGGCAGCAAAGTCCACCGCGGCCAGGGGAAGGCGCAGCAGTGCTTCGAGGCTGGCCGGTCCCATGCCCTGGCCAACCTCTTTGACGATGACCGGGGCCTGGAACTGTTCCAGGAATTCCTGAACGGTTTCCAGGGGCGGCCGTTCAATGCGGTCTCCTTCAGGTTGCAGCCACTCTTGGAGCGGGTTAATGTGAAGGATGAGCCCATCGGCGCGCAGACGCTGCACCATGGCGGAGATGGCGTCCACAGCGCCAGCGTTGAGTGATCGCTCAATCTGGGCAATGCCCAGGTTGGCAAACAGCAAACCGTTGTCGCCCATTTCGGTGCGAACGTCAAAGTCGGGCCAATGCGTTTCGGCGTTGAGCAACGATCGGCAGGATCCCAGGCCCATGCCCAGCCCGAACTCACCGCAGGCGCGGGCCAGCCGATGGTTGATTTGGCCGGCGCCACCCGTTCCCCCGGTCATGCTGCTGATCCACAGAGGAGCGCTAAGCGTCTTGCCCAGAAAAGAAACTGCTCTTGGACGGTCAGCCGGATGCGCCGCCAAAAGGGGCTCGTAATCAAAACGATCGTCGCGCTGTGCGCGCTCCACCTGGCTGGCAAACGCCAATTGGATGTGGTCTGCTTTGCGCGATGGGGCTAAAGGATCGGAATCGGGAGTTTCCAAGAGGATACGAAGCTTTTTAGAGCCGCTTTGGCAAAAGTAAGAAACAGCGATGGGCTGGTTTGGTTCGCGTGGTCATGCGCCGGCTTCGCGCTGTTTTTAGGCAAACCTGATTTGCAGCAGGCATAAAGATCAGTCCTCCATTTTTAACCACCCGTTTACTGAATCATGGGCATGTACTTGTGGCGATACTCATATATAATCCAGATGTTTATGGTCATCAGTACAATTGCGATCGGAAGGCCGGCTGGGATATTGACGATATGCGTAAGTAAAATACCTACGTTGATGGGGAATATGATTATTGCACCCAAGGCTCGGTATCTCTTTATCACTAAGAGAGCTACTCCAACAATTTCGACAATTCCAACAAGTGGCATGAGCCAGCCAATGGTTTCCATGGCATTCATGATAGCCAATAGACCTTCTGGCATCTCTTCAGGCATCGGCATATACTCCAAGAATTTGTTCAATCCGGAGTTGATGAACATCAATCCGAACAGTATGCCCAAGACGAGCAGGATTTTATTTTTTACAAAGATTTTGTAGTATATTTTATATCAAATTTTATTGATACTACGGTTGAAGCGAAAGTTACTTTGTGTTTGGGAAAAACAATAATCTTTTGATTGTTTCCCGAGGTTGCCTAAAATCGGTCCAGTACTGTTGCCTTGGAGTTAAGCACGCTGATTGTTTCGTTGATCTGGGATATGGTCTGGATGTCGACTTTGTTATGATAGGGCACTCCTAAAAACCCCATATCCTGCGTTATGCCCAAGTTGCGCCATCCTCATTTACAGGAGTAAAGTCCGATGGCGCAACTTGGGTAAGCCTTGTCTCTGGGGTTTTTACAAGTACCCAATACAATAAATTGCCGAAAACGCAGCAATAGAAGATCCTTAAACGTGCTGGTCAATCAGGATGACATTTCCATCGGGGTCTAGCACCATGAAACTGCCTGGTCCAGTAGCGGTTTCATCTGCCTCGATGGCCAGCGGAATGTTTTGGCTTTTCAGTCGGCGCTGAATCGTGCGAACATCATCAAAAATATCAATTTTGTTTGCATTTTCATCACATCCCGGATTGAATTTCAGGATGTTATTTTCAAACATGCCCTGAAAAAGCCCGACCAGCGCATTGCCATTTTTCATGATCAGGTGGCGCTTGCTGGCCTCACCGACAAAGACGGTAAGTCCGGGATGCTCCTAAAAGATGCGTGAAGCATCTTAATCTTTGACGGAAAAATTGGTGGAGAAGGCGCCTAATTGCAGGGCGGGTTTCTTTGAAGTTCCCTAAAACGCAGGTCAGTTAATCAAACTTAGCTATGGCTGCACTTAAAGCCGCACGGAGACGCCGACTTTTCCCCCGGAGAAAGCGTTGCCTCCGCCAAATTCCAGGTTTACGCCAACTTTGTCGTTAAAGTAATAGCGACCGCCAATTTGAGCCCCCAAGCCTAAGCTGGAGGTGTTGCTGCCGGGATAGTCATCGGAGGAATTCCAGATGTAGAACCCGAGGTTCAGACCCGCATAAAAGTCCCAATTGGTAGGAATATCCAACAGGGAATTGAAGTGGTAATTGCCATTTGCGGAGAGGCCAATAACAGAATGGTTGTACTTTTTGCCGTCAAATTTATCATTGTTAGCCCGCCAGGAAATTTCCGGACCCACGGTAATGTCGGGATGGACGCCAAAGTCCAGGCCCACGTAAATGGGTAGGCCCCAGGACGACAATCCCAAGCCGGCATTGAGTTGTGCCTGACCTGTGGCAACGGGACCCTGAGCAAATAGGGAGCAGGACAACAATAAGCAAGCAAGGGGAAATAGGATACGTTTCATAGTACTGGTTTTTTTGGATGAAAGGGAGTTAGGGAGCGTGCGTAAAACGAGAAATAGAAACAAGGACCTTTTGCGCTAAGGACCTGCTTTAAAATTACGCACTTGGGCCGGGGCAAACACCGAAGGCCTTGTACATTCCCCATTTATGGGGAATAACTACCGTCATGGAGCAGCGATGATGATACCTTTTTGGGCTCGCTGGTCAAATAGGCATTTTTATCGGCCTTGTAGCATCCCAGCGTCCCACTCCGTACCTTTGTGTCGTTCCATTTTTTGTTCCGTTCTCTTTAACAATCAAGCCTTTACATGCTGTTTAAGCGTTTGTTTTTCGCTAACGCGTTCCCGCTTATCCTTTTGCTGAGCAGCCCGGCGGTTTATGGCCAGAAGAAGGAGGAAAAAGCAGTTAGGGAATGCTTTGACGGCTACAATCAAGACATTCTCTCCTTTTCCGGACGTGATCTTTTGGTGTATGCCATTAATCAAGGAATGATAAGCTATGGCAATCCTTCCGGTTCAACCTTGATTAAGGGTGGCAATTAAAAATAACAATTACTATGATTATGGTTTCTGCAGAATATTACTGGTCCTGGATTTTCCGCACTGTTTTGGGCTCCTGGGTATTTGTTTATATGGCACTGTTTTCAGTGCAGAATGCCCATGCTCAGACCTATCAAAGTTTCCGGGTGGGAAGCAGTGCAGATGCCATAACTTTACCTATGGGCGGTCTTTGCCTGATGGGCGGTGCGACCGACAACGACGATGCCATCCGCTGGTTTTTGCAAAGGGCCGATGGGGGCGATGTGCTGGTTTTGCGCAGCACTGGTTCGGATAGTTACAACGAATATTTCTACGGCGACATGGGTGTTTCGCTCCATTCCGTGGAAACCATCGTTTGCCTGGAAGCCGGCGCCAGTGAAGACCCCTACGTTCTAAGCCGCATTCAGCAAGCAGAGGCCATCTGGTTTGCTGGTGGTGACCAATGGGACTACATCCGGTTTTGGCGCGATACCCCGGTGGATAGTCTCATCCGCGCGGGGGTTCGCGAGCGCAACATTGTGGTGGGAGGAACCAGCGCGGGGATGGCCATTCAGGGCAATTACTATTTCTCCGCCGAAAACGGAACCGCTACTTCACCCGCAGCGCTTGCCAATCCGTACAACAATAAGGTGACCGTAGATTCCGCTCGCTTTTTGGCGCATCCCCTGATGCGGCAGGTGATCACAGATACCCATTTTGACAACCCGGATCGCAAGGGAAGGGCCATGGTTTTTCTGGCCAGAATTTTAACCAGCTTCGGGGATCCGGCCTTGGCCATAGCTTGCGACGAATACACAGCGGTGTGCATTGATACAGCGGGTCTCGCCCGCGTTTTTGGGACCTATCCGACGTATGAAGACTACGCGTATTTTCTGCAGCCCAATTGCAGCCTGGATGATTTTAGCCCGGAGACCTGTGAACCTGGAAGCCCCCTAACTTGGGACCGGGACGCTGAAGCGGTAGCCGTTTACCGCGTGCCTGGCACAATAGAAGGCAACGGCCAGTTTTCCATACGCGACCGAACAGCCATCGGCGGGGGGAACTGGCAATTTTGGTCAGTGTCGGAAGGCATTTTGGGTACACGTGAAGGTAGCGCCCCGGATTGCCAAGGCCCATCTTTATTGGAACCGGCCCCAGTTGCCCAGGAACCGGGCGTCTTCCCCAGTATTTTCAGCGCTTCCGTTACCCTGACCCTGCCGCAAGTCAGCGCGGAACCGTGGCAGGTGCAATGCCAAAGCATGGATGGGCGAGTGTGGAAAACCTGGACCCTGCAAGACGCTTCCGTTCACACCCTGGAGCTGGACAATTTACCCATTGGGCTGTATTTGCTGACGCTGCAGCAGCAAAACAGCCGATATTCCAGCCCACTGCTGAAATTGGCCTCGCGGTAATCTCCGGATTTTGGCGGGTTTCAGTTTAGCGTTGGCGGTGCCTGAGAGAGCAATGGCGATAGGTGCCGGGTGGTGCAACTAATGCGAACTTTGCCCGGTGCAAGAAAAACAATCAACCGCATCCGGCGCAACCGCGACCGATGCGTCATCATCTGCAGGAGCTCCTTTTCGCGAGGTAATTTGGGAGAGCCCGAGCAACATCGCTATCGTCAAATACTGGGGCAAACACGGCCTCCAATTACCGCGCAATCCGTCGTTGAGTCTGACGCTGGACAAGTCGCGCACCCGCACGACCGTTCGCTGGCGAAAGGGCAATGGCCAGATGATTGCTTTCAAGGCCGGTGGTGAAGCGTCGCCGGATTTCGCGGCTCGGGTAGACAATTACCTGAGCAAAATGCAGCAGGAACTCCCGCTCCTGGCTGGCCTGGACTTGCAGGTGGAGACGAGCAATACTTTTCCCCACAGTTCCGGTATTGCCTCGTCTGCTTCCGGCATGAGTGCGCTGGCCCTTTGCTTGTGTTCCATTGCGGCGGCGCACGGAGAGCTGCCCGAAGACGGTCCGCTTTTTCGAACTAAAGCCGGACGTTTGGCCCGACTCGGATCGGGAAGCGCCTGTCGTTCGTTGTCCGGTCCCTGGATGACCTGGGGCAAGACCGAAGCCTATAACGATTCTACCGATGACCACGCTATTTCTGTGGAGGAAGTTGACCCTGTGTTCCAAACGCTCCGCGACGCTATCCTGATTGTTGACGCCAGCCGCAAGTCCATTACCAGCACTGTCGGGCACGCCATGATGATGGACAATCCCTTTGCCCCCGCCCGCTACGACAACGCGCGCCGGCGCATGTTGGAAATGTCAGCAACGCTGCGCAACGGCGATACTGCATTAATGGTTGAAATCGCGGAAGCGGAGGCCATGGAATTGCACGCGCTGATGATGACCTCGGTGCCGTCGTTCATTTTGCTCAAACCGGCTACGCTTTCGCTGATTGAGCGGGTTCGCGGGTTTCGCAATCGCACGTCTATACCCGTTTGCTTTACGCTGGATGCCGGTCCTAACCTGCATTTGCTATACCCGGAATCGGCCGAAGAGAAAGTTCGCGCGCTGATTGCCGATGAGCTTCAGCCCTTTTGCGCCGAAGGCCGCGTTATTTACGATCAGGCGGGGGAAGGGCCCCAGCGCATCGCATGAGTTTAGCGCCTGAAAGCGGGCATCGCGTCCCGTCGGATAAGGGCCCGCGTGAGCTGACTGCCAGCAGAGAAGCGGGTTTTGGGCATTACCCGGCTAAGGTCCTGCTCTTTGGCGAACACGCCGTGTTGGCGGGAAGCGAAGCGCTTGCCATGGCCTGGCCGTCGCGGCACGCGCATTGGGTGGTGGGACCGGATCTGGTGGAGGGCGGAACTGGCATGGAAGGCCGTACACCGGCGGGCGGCGGGGACGCTGGCCAATATGCTAACCAAACCACAGTTCACCTTTCTGCACAGCGGGCCGCTCAAACCGCACTTGCCGATTTTGCCCGTTGGCTGCTTCAAGACAGCGAGGCTTGGTCGGGGTGGCTGGACCTCGCGGCTTTGGAAGCCGCGCTGATCAATAGTTCGAAAGGACCGTGGCTGGCCAGCAACATTCCCATGGGGTATGGCCTGGGCAGTTCCGGCTCGGTCTGCGCGGCCTTGTTGGACATGTTCGGAACGGCGGCAGGCCGCGCTGTTTTTGATCGCGCTGTGGCGGCGGCAACGGTGGCGGCAACGTCTGCAACATCGGCAACTTCCGCAACGACAGGGCAGCCAGTGTTACCAGCAACTTTTGCCGCCGCTGACCCTTCGGTCTCTGCCCGGGAATTGATGCAATTTTTTGCTCGCATGGAAAGCTATTTCCACGGGAGCAGCTCTGGTGTGGACCCTCTGCTCAGTTTCCTGGGCTCCAGGCAACCGGATCTGGCCTTGCATTTTGGAGGCAGCCAGCCGGTAACTCCCGTTGCCGGTGGGTTGGGAGCCCGGGTTTCGGGCTTGCAAGCCAGCTTCGGCAACGGTTGGATGCTGACGTTGGTGGATACCGGTATTCCCCGCAAAACGGGACCGCTGGTGGCCGCCTTCCAGGAGCGCATGCGCGAGCCGGCGTTTGCCCAGGCAGTCCGGGGGGAGTTGCTGCCCGCCAATGCCGCCGCCGAACTTCTTCGTCGACGCCATCACGCTCATCAT
>CAYSDI010000011.1:0-19064 GCA_964429745.1 uncultured Chitinophagales bacterium
TGCCCGGATCGCTCGTGCTGGTGGGGGGGGAGCCTGGCATCGGAAAATCGACGTTGCTGCTGCAACTCGGTTTGCGGATTCGGGGCGTCAAAGTGCTGTACATCAGCGGCGAGGAAAGCGGCAGCCAGTTGCGCATGCGGGCTGACCGCATCGGGCCGGACAACCCGGAATTGTACATTCTGACCGAAACGGGCATGGCCCGCATTTTTCGCCGGGTCCGCGACATGCAGCCCGGCCTGTTGATCGTCGACTCCATTCAAACCCTGCACAGCGATAGCGTGGAAGCGCCCGCAGGCAGTGTTACGCAAATTCGAACCTGCGCGGCAGAGCTGCAGCGTTTCGCCAAAGAGACCCAAACGCCCGTGGTGCTCATCGGGCACATCAACAAAGACGGGGCCATTGCCGGTCCTAAAGTGTTGGAACACATGGTGGATACGGTGCTGCAATTTGAAGGCGACCGCAACCATTTGTTTCGCATTCTGCGCTCCGTCAAAAACCGCTTTGGCTCCACCTCCGAACTGGGCATTTATGAAATGCGCGAGGCGGGGCTCTACCCGGTGGCGAATCCTTCGGAAATTCTGCTCGGCCAGCGCGAGGAGCCGCTCAGCGGCATTGCCATTGCTGCCACTATTGAGGGGCTGCGGCCCATGCTGATCGAAACGCAGGCGCTGGTCAGCCCGGCCGTTTACGGAACTCCGCAGCGCAGTGCCACCGGGTTTGATTTGCGGCGCCTGAGCATGCTGCTGGCCGTGCTCGAAAAGCGCTGCGGTTTTGCGCTCGGCAACCGCGACGTATTTCTCAACATTGCCGGGGGTTTGCGCGTCGAAGACCCGGCTATTGACCTGGCCGTGGTTTCGGCCTTGCTCAGTTCCTACGAAGACCTGCCTTTGCCTCTGCAGACCTGTTTTTTTGGCGAAGTGGGCTTGTCTGGTGAAGTGCGCGCAGTGAGCCGCGTGGAACAGCGCATCGCAGAGGCGGCCAAGTTGGGCTACGAGCGCATTTTTCTGCCAAAATTCAACACCAAGGGCCTGGAGACAGGCAAGTACCCCGTTCGACTGGAGCCGGTGAGCAAAGTCGAAGAGGTTTACGCAAGGCTCCTGGCTTGAGGCTTGCCAAACATCCTGTCATGCTCACATACCCGTCATCCGCGCTGAAGGGGCTCGCCGGAGCGCCAAAAGGGCTCGCCGGAGCACCAAAAGGGCTTCGTAGAGCGCCAAAAGGGCTCTCCGGAGCGCTGAAGAAACTCTGCGGAGACGCGGTCTACGGTCTGTTGCACCTCTTTTACCCGTTGAACTGCGGGGCTTGCGGGGCGGTGATGGGTGGGGGGGAGCGGTTGTTTTGCCTGGCTTGCGAGGCTGATTTGCCCGAGTTGGGGTACCACCGCCTGGCTGCCGGCGATCACCCCATGGCCCGCCGCTTTTGGGGGAGGCTGCATTTAGAGGGGGTATGGGCTTGTTGGGCCATGAAAAGTGCCGGTCCTGTCCGGGAGTTGCTGCACCGGCTCAAATACAGCAACCGGCCGGATTTGGCGCGGGGCTGCGGCCGTTTTTACGGGGAGACGCTGGTTCGGGATGGCGCTTTGGTAGGAATTCAGGCCATTGTTTATGTGCCAATGACCATGGCCAAGGAGTCTGCGCGCGGTTATAACCCCGCCCGCGAAATCGCGCTTGGGTTGGCCGATGCCAGCGGCTTGCCCGTTCAGGACAAGCTCTTGCTGCGACTGTCGGGCGGCAAAACGCAAACCCACAAAGACCGGTTTGAGCGCTGGGAAAGCGTGCGCCAGTTGTATGCGCCGGGCCCGGGATTGCAGCGGCTCGATTCCTCGCTGTACCCTCATTTGTTGTTGGTTGATGACGTGATGACCACGGGGGCCACATTTGAGGCTTGCGGCGCCCACCTGACCGAAGCCGGGTTTAAGCTGACCGTGGTCGCGCTCGCGGCAGCCGAGTAAAGGGTTGCTGGAAGGACACTAAAGCCCTTCGCCCGTAAAAAAAACGGAACAAAAACCAACAGCAGGCAACTCAACACCGAAAGGCGGCGGTTTAAGCAATACCCCTAACTTCGCGGCGTTCAGGATGAATCGCCCACCAGAAAGGCATGAAGGCACTATTTTCTCCGTTGTTTAAACGATCAGGCTTCGGCCGTGCAGGCTCTTGGCTGACCGCAATGGGCATCATCGTGCTGGTTGGGCTGTTGACGCTGACCAGCAGTGGGTGCCGCAAAGAGAACCTGACCAACAACCCGGATGCAGTCTTGCGTTTTTCGACGGACACGCTTCAGTTTGACACCGTTTTTGCTTCCGTTGGCTCGGCAACCCGCGAGTTCCTGATTTTCAATCCGGAGGACCAGGCCATTCGCATAAGCAGCATCGAACTGGCTGGCGGCGAGAGTTCCTTTTTTCGCATCAACGTGGACGGCATTCCCGGAGCGTTGCAGGAGGACATTGAGATTCGGGGGCGCGACAGCATTTACGTCTTTGTCGAAGTCACCATTGATCCCAACGACGATGGCATGCCATATGTGATTGAAGACTCTATTGTCATGATCACCAACGGCAACCGGCAAAGTGTTCTGCTTGTAGCTTGGGGACAAAACGCCAACTTTTTTAGCGGGCAGCGGCTTTGCGACGAAGTTTGGGAAGATAACTTACCTTATATTATCTACAATTACGTTCAGGTGGACAGCGGTTGCACGCTCACCATCCGCGAAGGTTGTCGCGTGCATTTTCACGCGCGGTCTGGTATGCTCATTGACGGCACGTTGATCGTAGAAGGCACACCCGATTCCACCGTTACGTTTTTACAGGACCGCCTGGAGCCGTTCTTCCGCGACCTTCCCGGTCAGTGGGACGGCCTGTTTTTTCTGCGCGGCAGCACGGGCAATGTGATTCGGAATGCGGTCATCAAAAACAGCCGCGAAGGTTTGTTGTGCGGTTTCAGCAAGAGTTCCAACCTGTCGGATTTTAACGCGGCAAACATGCCGGAAGTGCTGTTGGAGAATGTGGTCATTCAGGACATTCAAGGCAACGGCATTATCTCGCTGCTCAGCGACATTCAGGCGGAGAATACGCTCATTTACAATTGCGGCGCTTCAAATGCGGCGCTGTTGCTCGGCGGGCGTTACGATTTCCGCCACGCTACATTGGCCAACTTTGGCAGCGTGGCTATTAGTCACCAAACCCCGATTTTGGTGCTGTCCAATTTTTACAACTTCGGCCAGGACGAAGGGGGTTCGGACATTATTTTGGAAGCGGATCTGGAGCAGGCGGACTTCAGAAATGTGATTGTCGAAGGCAATATCCTGCGCGAGCAGGAGATTGTGTTGGGCAACCTGGAGCAGACTGCAGCGTTCAACCACCTGTTCAGCCACTCGCTCTTGCGAACACGCATTTCAACCGATACCCTGAATACGTTTAACTGCCTGTTTAACGAGTCGCCGCTTTTTGTGGACCGCAGCGAGCGAAACTATCGCCTGGAGGTAGGCTCTCCGGCCATTGACGCGGGCTTTGACATTGGCTTGGGCCTGGACCTGGACGGCAATGTCCGGCCTTTTTCCGGTACGCTGCCTGACATTGGCGCCTATGAAAGCGGGTATGAGTAGGGCGCGGAGCCTTGTATCCGCAAGGCCCCTGCCCCGTATACGGATAAATGACCCACTGTTTGCACCGGCCATCTTGCCGGAAACCTGCCTAAATTCCGGTTCGAAGTGAAGTTTCTGACCGGCGTTTTCTATTCTTTCCCCATCCAATTGGTTTTGGTGCACGCTAAAAAGCACCATTTCCTGCTGCTGTTTTGGGTTTTTCTGACCCTGCTGGTCACCAGCACGATCGGGCAGCACTACGGCGTCAATTACCTCTACCTGGACCCGGAATACCTGGGTGAGGTGGACTTTTTGAGTTTTTTCATCGTGGGATTGGCCTTGGGCGGCTTTCTGGTCACCTGGAACATAACGGCCTATATTCTGCACGCCCACCGATTCCCTTTTCTTGCTACGATTCACCGGCCTTTTGGTGTATTCATGCTTAATAACAGCCTGATTCCGCTGACCTTTCTGACCGTTTACATCTATTGCCTGGTTTCGTTTCAGCGCGACGATGAGTTTGCGTCTACCCAAATGGTCTTGTCCAACGTGCTGGGCCTTGTGGCCGGGATAGTGGCCATCATTTTCATGGCCGGCACCTACTTTTTCCAGACCAACAAAGACATCTGGCAAATTCTGGGTCTGCGCCGCGAAGACGAAGCTTTGGACCTCCAAATGACTACGGCAGGCGAGAACACGCTGCCCACCATGCTCAGCTGGCGGGTGGACACCTACGTGAACACCAGGCTGCGTCCCCGGATCGTGCGTTCCGTAGCCCACTATGACGTGGCCATGTTACTCAAAGTGTACCGCCAACACCACGGCAATGCCGTTTTTGTTGAAGTGACCGGGTTGGTTTTACTCCTGGGTTTGGGCTTGCTGATTGATTACGAATTCTTTCGCGTGCCGGCAGGGGCCTCTGTCCTAGTGCTTTTTGGCTTGCTGGTAGCCCTCACCGGCGCGTTCAGTTACTGGATTCGGGGCTGGCGGGCCGCTATGTACGTTGCACTCGTTCTGGGCCTCAACGCGCTGATGCAGCACGATCTGTTCAAATACGCCAACCACGCCTACGGGCTGAATTACGAAGCGCAACCTGCGGCTTACACGCTTGAACGCCTGGACAGCCTGAGTTCGCCGGGCATCCGCGCGCGCGATCGGGCACATTGGGAAGCCATCCTGAACAACTGGGCGGCAAAGCACCCCGGCACGGGGGGGCGCAAGCCCAAAATGGTGCTGATCAATGCCAGCGGGGGGGGGCTCCGAGCAGGGCTTTTCACCACCAAAGTCATGCAGCAGGCCGATAGCCTGTGCAACGGTCATTTAATGGACCACAGCTTTTTGCTGTCCGGAGCTTCCGGAGGAATGTTGGGTTTGGCGTATTACCGGCAAGTGGCCTGGCTGGCCCGCCAGGACACGTCAGTGCACAAGTATGGACCCGAGCACGGCGACGCCATGGCATCCGACATGCTTAATCCTATCTTTTTCACCATTGTGGTCAACGATTTGTTTTTACCCTGGCAACACTTTGAAGTGGCGGGCCGCGAATACCGAAAAGACCGCGCGTACATTTTTGAACAAACGTTCAATCGGTCTACCGATAGCATCCTGAGCCACCCGCTCTCGTATTTCCGCGACGCAGAATTGCGCCAAGAGATGCCCTGCATGGTGCTCAGCCCGACTATCATCAATGACGGCCGAAAATGCTACATCAGTCCGCATCCGGTTTCCTGGCTGACCAGACCAGCCAACATCGACTTGAGTTTACGCCAGCCCCAGGTAGACGGCATTGACTTTGTTTCCTTCTACCAGGAGCAGGGCGCTGATTCTTTGCTATTGACCTCGGCGCTGCGTATGAACGCCACCTTTCCCTACATTTTGCCCAACGTAGCCCTGCCCAGCAACCCACTGACAGAAGTAATGGATGCCGGGCTGCGCGACAACTTTGGGTTGGAAACCAGCACGCGGTTTATCCATCAATTTTCTGACTGGCTTAATGAACATACGTCTGGGGTGGTGCTGATGGAGATCCGGGGACACGAGCAATTCGAAATGATTGAAGACTACCAGGGCCAGTCCTTTCTGGACAAGATCTTCAGCCCGGTGGGCAACCTGATTGCCAACTGGAGCGAAATTCAGGATTACCAGCACGACTTCCTGATTGACTACGCCAGCGAGGCGCTGAATGGCAAGCTCGAAGTCCTGGTCTTTGAGTACACGCCAGCGGAAGGCGCAGAGAAGGCATCGGTCAGTTTGCACCTGACCCGGCGGGAGCGCTACGATATTTTGCACGCAACCTCCAGCGCCCAAAACCGCGCAGAGTTCCAACGCCTTCAAGCCATGGGTCTGGGTCTGGGTCGCTGAGCGAACGCGGGCCTAAGCGTGGGCCTGGGCCGCTGAGCGCACGTGCTCCCTTCACCCGATGCGATCCAAAACCGCAATGTTTTCTACGTGGTAGGTTCGGGGGAACATGTCCACCGGTTGCAGCGCCGTTATAGCGTAGCCTTCGCAGAGTTGTTCCAGATCGCGGGCTTGCGAAACCGGGTTGCAGGAAACGTAAACGATTCGGCGCGCCCCACTTTGGAGCAACCGCTGATTGACTTTGTCGGGCATGCCGGCGCGCGGCGGATCGGTGATGATCACGTCGGGTCTGCCATGTTCTGCCAGGAATTCTTCGGTGAGCAATTTGACCATGTCGCCGCTGTAAAACCGGCAGTTTTCGATGCCGTTGTCGCGGGCGTTTGAGCGGGCATCAGCCACGGCGCCTTCCACCCATTCCAGGCCCAGCACTTCGCGGCAGGCGTCAGCCACATAAAGAGCAATGCTTCCCAAGCCCGTGTAGAGGTCATAGACTCGGTCATCCGGTTGCAACCCGGCCAGTTCTTTGACCTTGCCCACCAACACTTCGGCCTGCGCGGGGTTGGTCTGAAAAAACGAGTGCGGCCCGACCCGGTAGCGAATGTTGTCCAGGTGCTCGGTCAGGTAGGCAGCGCCAGCAAACGGCAGAATCTCCACGTCGTTCATGGCGCTGTTGCTCTTGGTGTTGAGCGCGTAATACACCGACACAATCCGGGGGAATTGCTCTGCGGTTGCTCGCAGCAGTGCGGCGATTCCCGCGTTGAATTCGCTGACCACGAGTATGACCATGACCTCGCCCTGGCGGTTGTTGCGGATTTGCAGGTTGCGGAGCACGCCGGTTTTGCGCCCGAGGTCGTAAAAAGACAGGCCGGCCTGCCTGGCATAATCGCGAACGAACAGCCGGATGGCATTGGACGGATCGGGCTGGAGGTAACACGTTTCAATGTCCAGCACTTTGTCGTGAAAATTAGGCACATGGTAGCCGAGAATGTCCAGAGCGGCATCTGCGCCAGCGTCAATTTCCTCACGGCTCAGCCAGCGCCGGTTGGAGAAAGTATACTCGAGCTTGTTGCGGTAGTGCGTAGAGGGCTCTGCGCCGATAGTGGGCAGAACCGGGGCTTCGCGGATGCGCGCCAGTCGTTGCAGTGCGTCGGCGACCAGTTGGGCTTTGAACTCCAGCTCCTTAGCATAGGGAAGATTCTGCCAGCGGCAGCCGCCGCAGGTGCCGAAATGGGAACAATAAGGTTCAATCCGGAACTCGGAATGCCTGGAAAAGTGCAGCGGAAAGCCCATGGCGAAGTTCTTCTTGTTCTTGAACAACTGTGCGTCGACGATATCGCCCGGGACAGTTCTTTCCACAAAAATCACTTTGCCGTCCTGGTAGGCCATTCCCAGCCCTTTGTCTGCTACCTTCACGATTTCCAGGTCGTGCAATACCTTGACCTGCTTCATGTTGACTATGCCTTAATTTTGCAATAATTAGCGGATACGGTTAAATCACCCCAACTTCCGGCCTGGGTGTTTTTTCCCGCTTTCTTTCCTGGACCCAATCGCTCCGCTTGCCCGATACGCTGCAACGTTTTCCCTGGCTCAAGCCTTTGCTGCCCCTCGCCGTTTTTCTGGCCTGGGGTCTCGCTGCTGCCAGTTCGGCCAGCGAAGCCTATGAAGGCCCCTACGTGCTGCTGCCCTGGGTTTCGGGAGTGGTGGTTGCCTTGTTCTACACTGCTTCTTTGGCTTTTGCGCTGGTCTATGACCAGACCCCCAAACCAGTTGATCCGGAGATCCTGCTTCGCAACATGCTGGTCGGGGGCTTGTTCACGCTCACGCTGGTGTTGCTTTCGCAGCTTTTCCCTCCGGCCAACCGAGGGCCACTGGCCTACTTTACAGGCGAAGTTTACCCGCTCCTGGCCTGTCTTCCACTCATTATTTACCAGGTCAGGAGCTTTGTCCGCATTCGGCATTTGATTGATGAACGCACCGTTTCCACCCGGCAATGGTTGCGAACCATGACGGCGCTGCTCTTCGTTTCCGCCTTTGCCGCCCTCTTCCCGCTTCCCGATTTGGCCTTGTTTGCCTTGTTTGCGCTGGCCGCCGTGCCCGCATTTTCGCTGTTGTTCCGGGTGCGCTGGATCGGTGAACTGACCCAAAGCAGTAGGGTTTATGTCTTTGTCTACCTGTTTTTGATCACCTGGGTGCATCTGGGGTTGGTGCTTTGGTTCTTTGTGGAAGATGCCCACGACATCTTCTTTAGCCAGGCCTACCAGAACCCCTTCCCCCTGCTGTTGTTGGTCTTCAATGGGGGCTATGCGTTGATGAGCCTGCTGTCCGTGCTCTTTAATTGGCCAATGACGGCCATCATGGAGCGTCGGAACAATGATATTTTTGGTTTTCAGAGCCTGCATGAGCAAATCAGCCACCAAGGGTCGGCCGAAGATATCCAGGAATTGCTGCTTGACCTTTGTTACCGCAACAGCGGTGCGCGTGCGGCTTGGTTTACCAGGCCTTTCAATGGGGGGCAGCAAGTTCAGTACCTCAAGCGCGGAGAAGTGGCGCTGGGCCAAATCAGTCGCTGGGAAAGCGGGTTGCGCCAACAGGCAACGGCAGAGGTTGTGGAGCGAGAGGGTCACCTCTATGTGCGCAATGCGGCCCACCATGAGCATTTACAAGATTTGGGAACGCAGTTCAAAACGGCACTGAGTTTTCCTATGTCGGTCAATGGTCATCCCGAAGGAAGCCTTGTTTTGTTGAAAGAGCATGAAGACGCCTTTGACGAGTATTCCATCAGGATGCTCGGAACCTACGTTAACCAAGCCCGGCTGGCTCTGGAAAAGAATCGCTTGGTTGCCCAGGCCGTGGAGAACGAACGGATGAAGAATGAGTTCGAAATCGCCACGCGGGTGCAGGAGAATTTGTTGCCTCGCACTGAGCCGGTTCGAACCTGGGTCAACGTTTCTGTTGCTTATCGCCCGGCTCAGGAAGTGGGAGGAGATTGTTATGACTTTTTTGAGAAGGGCAACGACGTGTTTATTGTGTTGGGCGATGTAACGGGAAAGGGAATGGGCGCCGCCTTCAACGTGGCAGAACTCAAGGGCATTTTCCACTCCAATTTGGATCATTTGGAGGATCCTGAAGAGTTTTTGTTCCGGGTCAACACCGCCGTCAGCGCTTGTTTTGATCCCCAGATTTTCCTGACCCTGGTCTTTTTGAGTTTCCGGCCCATGGAAAATCAGTTCATTTACTCCCGGGCCGGGCATTGCCCGCTTTTGTACTACCGGGCCAGCGACGGGCAGGCCGAATACCTGCAGGACAAGGGAATGGGGCTGGGCATTGTCCGCACTGACCGCTACCGCAGTCATATCCAGGTGAACAGCCACCGATTTGATACCAACGACATCATTGTGCTGTTTACCGATGGCATCATGGAGGCCAACCACCCGGAAACAGGCGAAGAATTTGGGCTCGAACGGCTCCGGCACATTGTGGCCAGGCATGCGTTCTTTACTGCAGAAGAGATCAAGCGACGCATTCTGGACGACATCCAGGAGTTCCTGGGGGGGGGAAGGGCAGGCGATGACATTACGCTAATGGTCATCAAATTCCAATGAGTAACAATTAGTCGTAATATTCCGTAGAAGTCAACCAAGATGAACACCACCAACAAGCCAACAGGCCTGAATTTAATCAGTGAGCCGATCGTCGGAGCGCTCATCCTTAAAATTAGCGGCGAACTGGATGCCAGTTCTTCACTGGATTTTGATGTGCGGCTCAAACAACTGATTGCCGAAGGGCATACGCACTTCATTTTCGATGGAACGGAGCTGGCTTATATCGCTTCTGCCGGGCTGGGTGTTTTTATCAGCAACAAAGACGACGTATACGACAAAGGGGGGCAGTTTATCTTTTTTGGGCTCCGCGAAGGGGTTCAAAACGTGTTTAATCTGTTGGGTCTTACCGATCTGTTCACCTTCGTCTCTTCGCAGGAAGAGGCGATGGACCTTCTTGCATGATAGCCCATTACTCGGTCATTTGTCGCCGGGAGGAACTCAAGTCCATCCGCGACCGCCTGGGGGCTGAGCTAGCAACCCACGGGATAACCGGATTGCTCCGGGACCAGATTGTTTTGGCGGTAGACGAAGCTTGTGCCAATGCCATTATTCACGGCAACGACTGCGATGAGAACAGAACCATCCGCATTGAAGCGGAATTGCGGGAAGGCATTCTGACGGTCCGGATCTACGACGTTGGTCAGTTTGAGTTTGATCCTAAGTTGCTGGAGCGCGACATCGATTACTTTATCCGCAATAAGATGAAAGGCGGACTAGGCCTCAAACTTATTCACGCCATCATGGACGAAGTTCGCTTTGATCTGGTGGACGGTGTTTGCGTCTGCACCATGATTAAAGCCGTGCCAGCCAGTTGATAATCAGGCTGTTGCGCGAGGAATGCTGCCCTTTACCCGCAAAGAAGTAAGCCACCGTTTTTGCCGGAGGTCCTATAAAAATTGCGTACCTTTGCCGCGCTCCGGAATAGCTCCGGAGCGCGTTGTTTTTAGCCACAAATCGTTAACCGATAAGGAATTCGATAGATGAAAAAGGATTTTTTGGGAATTTTTGCCGCTGCTGCCTTTGCGCTTTTTTCAACGGCTTTGCTGGCCTCTGATGGTTCAGCTCCCCCTGCGGGCGATGACCCGGGTTCGGTGCTGTTTGAGGTAGGCAACGAGAAAGTATCCCTGGACGAATTTGAATACGTCTACCGCAAAAACAACCCCACCAAGCAAAACGATTACAGCCGGGCGTCGCTGGAAGAATACCTGGAGCTGTACATCAATTTCAAACTGAAGGTCAAAGAGGCCCGCACGCTGCGCATTGATACCCTCCCGGCAGTACAAAGTGAATTGGACCGCTACCGCAAGCAATTGGTTAAATCCTATTTTGATAAGGCTGTTACAGACAACATGACCGCGGAGGCTTACGACAGAATGCTGTTGGAAATTGATGCCCACCACATTATGGTGACCGTTCAACCTGGTGCAGCACCGGCTGATACGCTGGCTGCCTGGAACAAAATAGTGGCCATCCAGCAGCGCCTTGCCAAAGGAGAGGATTTTGGCAAAGTGGCCGCAGAGGCCAGCGAAGACCCGTCCGCCAAAGAAAACAAAGGTAACATTGGTTATGTTACAGGTTTGCAAATTCCAGATGCCCGTTTTGAAGATGCCCTGTTCAACACGGCTAAGGGCAAGGTTTCTGCACCTGTGCGCACGCGCTACGGCTTCCATCTGGTTAAACCCGGCGAGCGCCGGTCCAATCGCGGTACCGTGCAGGTGGCGCATATGCTGATTAAGTTCTCCAAAGAAGCAGGCTCTGAAAGCCGGGAAGCTGCCCTCAAGCGCGCCAATGAACTGCGCGATATGATCCGCAACGGAGCGTCGTTCGACAGCCTGGTCGCCCTTAACTCTGACGACAAAACCACCGCGTCAAAAGGGGGCGTGTTGGAGCCCTTCAGCACGGGCAAAATGGTGGGTTCGTTCGAGGAAGCATCGTTCGCTTTGCAAAACGCCGGCGATGTATCCGAGCCGGTAGAGACCACGTACGGTTTTCACTTGATAAAACTGGTGGAGCGCACGCCGTTGGCCGGCTATGACGACATGAAAGCAGAAGTACTCCGCCGCCTGCAGCGCGCCGGTCGCTACGATGAAGCGCGAGCCAGCTACATCAGCAATGCGCAGGGCAGTTACGGTTTTAAGGAGAACGCTGCCGTACTGGACGCGTTCAAGGCTTCGATGGATTCGTCCATTTTGGTCAATACCTGGCGTTCCGCCAAGGCCGTGAATACCAGTGCAGTGCTTTTCCAATTGGGGGATGTGGCCTACAAGGTGGATGATTTTGCTTTTCACGTAGAGCGCAGCCAACGCGCTTACCGCGACCAGGACATTGCCGCCAAGATTGACCGCTTGTACCAACAGTACGTGGAAGACAATACGGTGGAATACGCCTTGGGCCGAAAAGACGAAGCTTTCCGCCGACTCTTGCAAGAGTACCGGGACGGCATTCTCCTGTTTGAACTGACCGAAGAAAAAGTTTGGCAGCAAGCCATGCGCGATACCGTTGGTCTCCAGAATTTTTACGAGCAAACCCGCAACAATTACCTGTGGGATGAGCGCGTTGAAGCAGTCGTGTACACCATTCAGGATGGCAAGACGGCTAAAAAAGTGCGCAAGAGTCTTCAAGGTGGCGCAACGGCTGACGAGGTGTTGGCCAAATACAACACCGATGACAACAAGAAAGTTGTGGGCTCAGAACACGGACTGTACTTGCCTGAGCAAAACAGTTTCGTAGACCAGGCCGGACGCTCTGTCGGCATAAGCGCCAACCTGATGACCAACGAAAGCGGCAATACCGTCCTTGTGCAGATCTTGCAGTTGGTGCCTTCAGAACCCAAGACCTTGGACCAAGCCAAAGGCTACGTCATTTCAGACTACCAGGAGTTTCTGGAGGACCGTTGGGTGGAAGAGCTGCGGGCCAAGTACCCAGTGGTCATTCACCAGGAGACTTTCCAGTCCATGATTCGATAAGCCTTGCGCAACCACCCGGTCCTCTTCGCTGCCATCATCGGGCTGACTTTATGGTCGGCGTGCAAGCCCGGTGCCCGCCCCGAAGAGGAGCCTATTGCCCGCGTTTACGACCGTTACCTCTACCCGGATGACTTGAGCGGGATCATTCCTTCCGGGACCAGACCGGAAGACAGTGCCCGATTGAGCCAGGACTTCATAGACAATTGGGTCAAACACCATTTGCTGGTGGAAGTGGCTTCAGAAAACCTAAGCGGCCGATTGTCTGAAATAGAGCGGCAGGCCAAGGAATACCGGGAAAGCCTGCTTATTGAAGCCTACCTGCAACAATGGGTGGATCAAAATCTGGATACCGCAATGTCCAGAGAACAGATCCAGACCTTCTATGACGAGAACGCCGAACAATTCCGGCTGCAGGAAACGGTCTACAGAATTGAATACGCCATCGGGGATGCCGGCAAAATCAATTTGGACTCCGTCCGGTTCTGGTTTCGCAACATGGAGCGAAACAGGGGAAATCTGGATCGGTATTGCAGCTCGGCCTGCATTGATTACCAGGTAAACGGAACCAAGTGGTACAGCCAGGACGATCTGGAGCGTAACTTTCCCGGAGAGGATATTCAACCGGAGCGATTAGAAGGCTCCGATTGGATCCAGGTAAACGACCAGGACCGGGTCGCGCTGTTTCGGGTCCTGGAGCGCAAACGAAAGGGAGAGCCGATGCCGCTGGCCTATTGCCGAACGGACATCAACAAACGAATCATGAACCGCCGCCACCGGGAATTGATCAAGGCCACCTACCGGGATTTGTACATTGAAGGGGGCAAACACGACCATTTCGAAATTTATTGACCTTATCAGCAGCTTGTGAAACAAAGCCTTTTCTTCTGTTGTATCCTGCTTTCCGGTCTTGTGGCGCGCGCCCAATACCCAATGTTGCTTGACAAAGTGGTGGCGCAGGTCGGAGACCAGATCGTCTTGAAATCCGACATTGAGTTTCAGTACCTGCAGTACGTGCAGGAAGGAGCGCCCGGAGCTGAGTTGCGCTGTGAATTGCTGGACCAAATGGTGGCCCAGAAAATGTTGGTGCTTCAGGCCCAAGAAGATTCTGTGATCATTTCTGAGGAGGAGATCGACGCCGAACTTACCCAGCGCTTCAATTATTTTATCGGACTGTTGGGCAGCGCAGAAAAACTCGAGGAGTTTTACGGCAAACCGATTGTCCAGTTGAAGGAAGAATTTCGGCAGGACATAGCGGATCAGTTGCTGGCCCGCCGCATGCAAAGCCTGGTCACGGGCGACGTCCGCATCAGTCCCGCTGAGGTTCGCACCTTCTTCAAAGAAATTCCCACGGACAGCCTGCCTTTTTTTGATGCCGAAGTGCAAATGGCCCATATCGTGCTGATTCCAGAGCCCAACCAGGAGCAGCGCGCTTTTGCTCGCGAGAAAGCCGAGGAATTGCTCGCGCGCATTCGCAAGGGCGAAAAACTCAGTTTTTTGGCGGCCATTTACTCCGACGATCCAGGCTCGAAAGAGCAGGATGGCGATCTGGGCTGTTTGGGTCGGGGTACCCTGGTGCCCGCTTTTGAAGCCGCGGCCTTTCGCCTAAAAAACGGGGAGATTTCCGAAGTGGTGGAAACGGAATTTGGGTTCCACATCATCGAAATGATAGAGCGGAAAGGAGAACAAGCCTGCCTGCGCCACATCTTGGTTCAACCCCGGGTTACAAGTTCCAATCTGGCGGCCACCTCCAGCCGCCTGGACTCCATCCGCAATGCCATATCAACCGGAAGCTTGACTTTTGCCGCAGCGGTAGCGCGTTTTTCCACCGATCAGCAGAGCAACAAAAGCGGCGGCGACATGGTCAACCCCGCGGACGGCTCCAATCTGTTCACGGTAGCGGATTTGGATCGGGACACTTACTTTGCCATTGAGCAACTCAAGCCGGGAGAGGTGTCAGCGGCTCAGGCCTATGTGACGCCCGAAGGGAAGCAGGCCTTTCGCCTGATTTTGTTGCGCGAAGAAACCGAGCCCCATCAAGCTAACCTGGATCAGGATTACTCCAAAATTCAGGCGGTCGCTTTGCAGGCCAAGCGCGGGCGACTCATGGACGAATGGCTGGCCGGTAGATTGGGCAAAACGTATCTTCGCGTAGATCCGGTTTACGCTGGCTGTCCGCAGGCAGAGCGCTGGTTAAGTGCTGCTTCTGGTGGGCTGGGTCGTTAACGAAAACAAGGAACTTCTAAAAATGGGCGGCGCGAAACAGCCGGGTTTTTAGAAGGTACTTACAGACTATTTCGGGGGAAGGACCGGGTTACCCGCCGGCAGACAATTACTTTATCAAGAATATGATTTCCACGCAAACCAACGAAGTCCAGGCTGTTGATGCTCTGGCGCGATCGTTTGAAGAACTCCGGGCAGAAATTGGCAAAGTGATCGTCGGTCAGGAAGACGTGGTGCGCTATGTTCTCTTGTCCATTTTCTGCGATGGCCACAGTTTACTGGTCGGTGTTCCGGGATTGGCCAAAACGCTTTTGATTCAGACCATCTCCGATGTGCTGCACCTGAGCTTTAAGCGCATCCAGTTCACGCCGGATCTCATGCCCTCTGATATTATTGGGTCGGAGTTGCTGGATGAGCAGCGCCATTTTCGTTTTATTCCCGGCCCGCTTTTTGCCAACATCGTGTTGGCCGATGAGATCAACCGGACCCCCCCCAAAACCCAGGCCGCGTTGCTTGAGGCCATGCAGGAACGCGGCGTTACTGCCGCTGGACACCGCCATGCCCTTCCCCTGCCCTTTTTTGTATTGGCCACGCAGAACCCGATTGAGCAGGAAGGCACCTACCCCTTGCCCGAGGCCCAGTTGGATCGATTCATGTTCAACATCCGCCTTGATTACCCGTCGTATGCGGAGGAAGTGGCGGTAGTCAAAGCCACAACAACCGACCGCCAGGCCACCGTCAACAAGATTCTCAGCGGCGACCAGATTCGCGCTTTTCAAAGCCTGGTCCGCCGCATTCCCATTGCAGACAACGTGCTGGAATACGCCGTCAACCTGGCGGCCAAAACCCGGCCAGGCACCGAACGCGCGCCGGAATTTGTCAGCAATTACCTCAGTTGGGGCGCAGGACCGCGCGCATCGCAGTTCCTGGTGCTGGGCGCCAAAGCTCACGCAGCAACCCGGGGCAAGTACTCACCCGATATCGAGGATGTGCAGGCTGTGGCTGAACCCATTCTCCGCCACCGCATCGTGCGCAACTACAAGGCGGAAGCGGAAGGCATCAGCACCGAGAGCCTGATTGCCAAGTTGCTTTAGACCAGGTTATACGGTATTGTGCCTCAAGGCGATGCCGTAATACCGGACGAATTGGCGGTGAAACGGCCGGGCGGGATTCTGCCAGTCAAAACCGTGCGTTCAATGATGGTAACCAAGCGCTTGCCCTTAGCGATGCTTTTGCTGTGACCCCCGGGGTGCATGATGAGCCACGAAGGATTGCTCGGGGAGATTGCCTCGTATAGGGCTCTTCCTCCTACCGCATAACGGGCAAAGTCAAACGTTGATTGGTACAGCGGTCCCAGATCCGGACTGTTCACAGAATCGGTTTCCCCGTGGATGAAAAGGGTAGGTACCGCATGCTGAAGATTTATGACTGGCGACGCGCTTCCGGAGACAGAGATTGCCGCGACAATTCGCTGGTTCACCGCAGCAGGTGTTGACCCCAAGGGACCGTTCACAATAGCCAAATGTCCGCCAAAGGAAGTGCCGAAGAGGATCAGGCTGTCTGTTGTTTGACTGGCAATGTACACGTGCCCAATTGCGCATCTTGTGCGGCCCAAACGGTAGCCGTATCGAAGCGATTAAAGTCAGCTTCTGTAGCGGAATAAGGATCGCGGGGAAGGCAGGGATTGTAGGACCCTTCGTGCCATCCCCGGCGGTATTCCAGGCTCCAGACATCATAGCCGGCGCGCAGAAAAGCCGTTACATCATCACTGAAATTGCCTGCATGGCCCACATCGCCGCCGCCGCCATGCAGGTAAACCACATCGTATGGTTTGGGACTTGCATGGTCGCTCTGGTAGTGGATGACGAAACGCTCCTGCATCCACCCAAAAACATTGGTATCCGGCAGCGCATAGCGATCAATGCTTGCGGCAGTTTCCATCGCACTGGTCAGGTAAAGCAGGTTGGCCAGCGCAGAGTCAAAAAGGTATTCATGGCAAGCGAATGTGCTGTCTGTTCTCCAAGCTGTTTCTGAAAGCATATCTGCCGGTGGACTTTCCTCACAAGCGGCGAAGCTGATCATCAGCGTTAAGGAGATTGCCAGGGCAATAGGGGAACCGATGATTTGCATACAGTACTGCATGGTATGTGTTTTGTGCAATGATAAAACACAGTTCTAAGTACGTTATGACAAAAAAATTCAGGTTTTAGCAAGTGCTAGTTTGTGGCCAGCAGTCTTGTTTATTTATGGGTACTCCTATAAACCCAGGATACTGCGCTCCGCACAAATTTTAACGTCCTCATTTACAGGAGTAAACTCCGGCATTAAAATTTTCGCAAACCTTGTCTCCGGGTCTTTAAGAAGTACCCTGTAGGGCTTAACGGGAGATCACCAGTTGCTGCCTGACGGCCGCAAAACCCAGTTCCAGGTCGGCGATCAGGTCTTGAGGGTGTTCCAGACCGATGGACAACCGAATCAGGTTGGGGTGAATGCCCAGCCGTTCCCGAACGTCGGGGTCAACACCGGAATGCGTCATGGTGGCGGGGTGTTCGGCAAGTGATTCTGTCCCGCCCAGGCTTACGGCAAGCCGGATTAGGTCCAGAGCATTGAGGAAGCGGAAGGCTTCTTCTTCTGCTCCCTGGATGTAAAACGAAATCATGGCGCCTGGGCCTTCGCATTGTTTGCGGTAAGTAGTGTAGGCATCGCCATCGGTCGGGTTGAGGAATCCCAGGTAGCGCACCTGCACGACGTCTTCATGTTGGCGCAGGAATTCGGCTACTACGGCAGCACTCTCCGCCTGGCGCTTCATGCGCACGGAGAGCGTCTCCAAACTGCGGAGCAGCAACCAGCTTACCCAGGCATCTGCTGCGGTACCCAGGTAAACGCGAAGCGTTTTGATCGGTTGGAGCACGGCTGCGCTACCACTGGCCGCGCCCGCGATCAGGTCGCTGTGTCCGCCGATGTACTTGGTAGCAGAATACAAAACCAAGTCAGCACCGTGCTGCAGGGGGTGTTGCCACATGGGACCCAGAAAGGTATTGTCTACTGCTAACAGAACCCGTTGCTCCGGTCTGGAGAGTTGATCGGCAAGCGCGCGGCAAGCCGCTAAATCAGTAAGCTCGTTGGTCGGATTGGCGGGAGTTTCTACAAAGATCATTTTGACCCGGCTTTGCAGGCCGTTGCGACGGAGGCGAAGTCTGATGGCGGATTCGGGCTCATTCGGGCCAAACTCCAGGGTGTGAATACCTAGTTCCGGCAGGTAATGCCGGATGAAATGGTCTGTTCCTCCATACAAGGGGCCGTTAAAGAGAAGGACATCGCCGGGCTTTAGGTAGGACAGTAAGGAGGTGCTGATGGCGCTCATCCCGCTGTGAAAAATGGCACAGGCTTCGGCATCGTCCCACAAGCGCAACCGCTCCTCGGCGAGTTCCAGCCCGGGATGACCCAAGCGGCTGTACACCGCTCCTGGCTCCGCACCTTCTACCCCGTGAGCAGCGGCAAACCGCGCTTTGCCTGTTTCTGCGTTTGGAAAAGCGAAGGTGGAGGTAGCGTACAATGGTGCTTTGATGGCCCCGGATGCCTTCTGCGGGTCATAGCCATGAGACATCATCATGCTTTCCAGTTGCCGTTTGGGAGAATCTTCGCGGCCGGGGGGGAGGGGGGAAGAAGTTGCGCGTGCCATGGTACAACGTATTATCTACTAAAGTTCGCAATTGCAGCATAAAAACTTGGTTGTATTTATTAAAGCCAATAAGTTTGCTGCAATTCTAGATTTTAGCAGATAATTTTACGGAGACTGCATCAATATCCATCCAATGTCAGAAGATTCATCGCCTTATCCTCATCATGAAGGGTTGCCTGAGCCCCCGCTGCACAATCTGGACGCTACGGATTTGCGGATTCTGCGCCTGTTGCAGCATCAAGCCAAGGTCACGAACAAGGAAGTTGCTGCAGAACTCGGTTTGACGGCCAGCCCGGTTTATGAACGCATTCGGAAGTTGGAACGAACCGGAGTTATCCGGCGCTATGTTGCCCTCATTGACCGCGAGCAACTCGGGTTGCGGCTTTTGGTGTTTTGCAACGTGAGCATCAAAGAGCACGCCCGGCCATACATTCTCCAGTTTGAACGCGAAATCCAGACCCTACCGGAGGTTTTGGAGTGTTTTCATACGGCCGGGGGCTTTGATTACTTGTTAAAAATTGTGGTTCCGGACATGAATGCTTACCAGCAATTCCTGGTCCAGAAACTCGCAGCCTTGGAGAATATTGGCAGGGTTCAGAGTTCGTTTGTCATGGATGAAATCAAGCACGATACACAGATCCCTATTTAGGGCAGCGG
>CAYSDI010000011.1:19164-55758 GCA_964429745.1 uncultured Chitinophagales bacterium
GCAGCGGCAGCACAATTAATCGCAAGGCACTCAAATCTGGCATTTCCAGAACCAGATCCTCCCCTTGCAGCTTATTTTCCAGGAAACCTTTCCAGCCGTGGATCGGTTATCTTTGTACTTCTGGCAGTTTGCAGGAATCCGCGGTGGAAAGTTTTCGGCTTGCCCTGACCACCTGGCCTTGGTGCTTCGGTTAGCAACCGGTTCGCGACGGGCTGGCAATCGGTAGAAAGCGAAACTAAAACCTGCGTTTTTGCGCAAATGCTGCCCTCGTTCCTACCACAATTCCCCCGGTGTGTCTGATCCCATAAAGCACGAATGCGGCATAGCGATGGTAAGGCTTCTAAAGCCACTGTCCTATTACCGCGAGCGTTACGGAACCTCTTTTTACGGCCTCAACAAGCTCTACCTGCTGATGCACAAGCAGCACAACAGGGGCCAGGACGGTGCGGGCATCACCACCATTAAACTCGAGGCAGAGCCAGGAACCAAGTACATTGACCGGATGCGGAGCATTGACCAGCAGCCGATCAAGGACATTTTCGACCGTGTTTTTGCCCGCATCGAAGAGGAACTTCAGCAAAAGCCCAAAAAGCGCGAGGATTCCGGATGGATCAAAAAAAATGTCAAGTATGCTGGGGAGCTGCTGCTCGGCCATTTGCGCTACGGTACGCACGGTCAAAATTCCATTAATTCCTGCCACCCCTTTATCCGTTCCAACAATTGGAAATCCAGGAATTTGGCCGTGGCTGGCAATTTTAACCTGACCAACAACGACGAGCTCTTCCGCCAATTGGTAGCCATTGGTCAGCATCCGATTCGCAACGCCGATACGGTGACGGTACTGGAGAAAATTGGCCATTTTCTGGACCAGGAAAACCAGCGCTTGTTTGAACAATACAGAGCCTACCACGACAACCGGGAAATCTCCAATCTCATTGAGCGCGAGCTCGACCTGAAACGGGTACTGGTACGGGCGGCAAAGGATTTCGATGGCGGCTATGTCATGGCAGGGCTCATCGGGCACGGCGATGCCTTTGTATTGCGAGATCCGGTGGGCATCCGGCCTGCATTCTGGTATGCCGATGAAGAAGTGATTGTGGCCGCTTCAGAACGCCCTGCCCTGCAGAATGCCTTCAATCTGGACGTCAGCCAAGTCCGGGAATTGCAGCCTGGACACGCGCTGATCATCAAAGCCAACGGCCAATTCGAAGAAACGTTTATCCGCACGCCGGAGCCTCGTCGTTCCTGCAGTTTTGAACGCATTTATTTTTCGCGCGGCAGCGATTCGGATATTTACCGCGAGCGCATTCGCCTGGGGCAATACATAACTCCTCATATCCTCAATGCGATTGACAACGACCTGGATAATACCATTTTCAGCTACATCCCAAACACGGCTGAAGTGGCGTTTTTGGGCATGATCAAAGGGCTGGAAAATCACCTGGATACCGAAAAGAAATCGGCCATTTTAGCCCTTGGGGCAAATCCCGATCCGGCTGCGCTGGACCGCATTTTAGGGCGAAGGGCCCGCGTGGAAAAGCTCGCCATCAAGGACGCCAAACTGCGCACGTTCATCACTCAGGATACCAGCCGAAACGACCTGGTCAGCCACGTTTACGACACCACTTACGGCCAGGTCAGGCCTGGCCTGGACACCTTGGTCCTGATTGACGACAGCATTGTGCGGGGTACCACCCTGCGCGAAAGTATTTTGCGCATCTTAGACCGACTCGGCCCCAAAAGAATTGTCATCGCCAGCTCGGCTCCGCAAATTCGCTATCCGGATTGTTACGGTATTGACATGTCCAAAATGGGCGATTTCGTAGCCTTTCAGGCCGCGATGCAGTTGTTCCGGCAGCGCAACATGGATGAAGAACTCCAGAGCCTTTTCGAAGAGGTTATGCTCGAAGTGGTCAAGCCCCTTCGAGAGCAAAGGAACCTCGTGAAACGGATTTACGAGCCCTTCAGCGATCAGGAGCTCTCCGCGCAAATAGCCAAAATCGTTACACCGGACGACTTGCAGGCCGAAGTGCAGGTTGTTTACCAAAGTGTAGCCGACCTTCACCTGGCCATTCCCAATCACCTGGGGGATTGGTACTTTACTGGCGACTATCCCACACCGGGCGGCGTTCGCGTAGCCAACCGGGCTTTTTTAAACTTCATGGAAGGCAAGAACATACGGGCCTATGCCTGATCAAAACTCAACCAACAGCGTTCCAGCATCCCCGGCCGGGGCATTTGTGGTGCGCGAAGAAGTCGTCATCAAATTTGCGGGCGACTCCGGCGACGGCATGCAACTCACAGGTGGCCAGTTCACCAATACGGCCGCTCTCGTGGGAAATGACCTGGCAACTTTCCCCGACTTTCCAGCTGAAATCCGCGCCCCGGTCGGTACCCTGGCGGGGGTATCCGGCTTCCAGATCAATTTCGCCAGCCGACCTGTATTCACTCCTGGCGATTCCTGCGATGTGCTGGTGGCCATGAATGCAGCCGCACTAAAAGCCAACCTCTCCGGTCTGGTGCCCGGAGGCGAGCTCGTGCTCAATTCGGACGGGTTTGATGCCAAGAACCTGCGGCTTGCCGGTTACGCCAGCAATCCGCTTGAAGATGGTACCCTGGACGGTTTCACGATTCACGTCATGGACGTGACCAAAATGACGCGCGAAACGCTCCAGGAGTATACCCTCAGTAATAAAGAGAAGGATCGCTCTAAGAACATGTTCGTGCTGGGCTTCCTGTACTGGATGTACGACCGGCCCTTGCAGTCCACCCTGGATTTTTTGGCCGCCAAATTCAAAAAAATTCCAGAAATATACGAAGCGAATGCCGCCGTTTTGCGCGCCGGCTATCACTACGGCGACACCACAGAAACCTTCGCGACCCGCTACAAAGTGGAACCGGCCAAAATGCCGCCAGGACGCTACCGCAGCATCACCGGCAACGAAGCTACCGGGATGGGCCTGGTGGCCGCTTCCGTTCGCTCTGGGTTGCCGCTCTTTTTGGGCAGCTATCCCATTACGCCGGCATCGGAAATTTTGCACTACCTGGCCGCGCGCAAGTCATTTGGAATCAAGACATTTCAGGCTGAAGACGAGATTGCCGCCATTTGCTCGGCCATTGGCGCAGCCTTCGGAGGCAGCTTGGGCATTACCACCACTTCCGGTCCCGGCATGGCGCTCAAAGCCGAAGCCATGGGGCTTGCAGTCATGTTAGAATTGCCCCTCGTCATTTGCAACATTCAACGCGCAGGCCCTTCCACCGGATTACCGACTAAAACCGAGCAAAGCGACCTGCTGCAGGCGGTCTACGGCCGCAACGGCGAATGTCCGCTCGTGGTCATGGCAGCCCATTCGCCCTCTGACGCATTTGAAACCGTCTACGAAGCCTGCCGCATTGCGGTGGAGCACATGACGCCGGTTATTTTTCTCTCTGATGGGTACATCGCCAATGGGGCGGAACCCTGGCAGTTTCCACTAGCCGAAGATTTACCGGCTATTAATCCGGTCTTTGCCACGGCATCGGATGCCGATCCGGAGCGCGGTTTTCTGCCGTACCGCCGCGACGAGCGCTTGGTCCGAAAGTGGGCCGTTCCGGGCATCGCAGGATTGGAGCACCGAATCGGGGGGCTGGAAAAGGAGAACGAAACGGGCAACATCAGCTACGATCCGATGAACCACGAGCTCATGGTCAAGCTGCGCGAGGCCAAGATTGAGCGGATAGCAGACTTTATTCCGGAACTGCGCATTGACCAGGGGCCGGAACAAGGAGAATTGTTGTTGCTGGGTTGGGGTTCCACCTTTGGCACCTGCCGCGCTGCCGTGCGCGACTTGAAAGCCGCCGGTTATGAAGTCGCACACGCCCACCTGAGGCACATCCGCCCCTTTCCCCGAAATCTGGAAAGCCTGATGAGCCGGTACAAACACGTGTTGGTTCCGGAAATCAACAGTGGCCAACTTGTTCGAATTTTGCGCGATCGCTTTCCGCGCACGTTTATTCCATTCAACCGGATTCAGGGTATTCCGTTGCGCAAAAGCGAGTTGATGCAGGCCGCAGTGGAAGTGCTCAGCGGCGTTGAAACCATCCAGCAGAACGGAACGCAGACTTCCGCGGGTACACCTACCGGAGCGACTCATTGAACCAATATTTTTCCAGCCATGGCTGACATCGAAACGCTGACTTCTAAAAGCCTTGTTACCGACCAGGACATCCGTTGGTGTCCCGGTTGCGGTGATTATTCCATTCTCAAGCAAGTGCAAACGGTGCTTCCGGGACTGGGCATTCCGCGCGAGAAAATTGTCATGATTTCCGGCATCGGGTGTTCTTCCCGATTTCCGTACTACATGAATACTTACGGAATGCACTCCATTCACGGCAGGGCACCGGCCATAGTGACCGGATTGAAAGCTACCCGCCCTGAGTTGAGCATCTGGCTGATTACTGGCGATGGAGACGGCTTGTCCATCGGGGGAAATCATTTTATTCACTTATTGCGGCGCAACGTGGATTGCAATATGTTGCTGTTCAATAATCAAATCTATGGTTTGACGAAGGGCCAGTATTCCCCGACCTCTGAAATGGGCAAGGTAGCCAAGTCAACACCGATGGGTTCCATTGATCACCCGTTCAACCCAGGGGCACTGGCCTTGGGCGCCGATGCGTCGTTTGTGGCCCGCAGCATGGACCGCGACCCGAAGCATCTTCAACAGATGTTGCTCCGCGCTGCCGGGCACGTGGGCACCAGTTTTTTAGAGATCTACCAGAATTGCAACATTTTCAATGACGGCGCTTTTGAAGCCCTGACAGAAAAGAGCAGCAAAGGCGCCAACACGCTTTTTCTGGAGCATGGCCAGCCGCTGGTCTACGGCATGAACAGCGAACTGGGCATTCGCCTGGACGGCTTTACACCGCGCAGCTTTGTGTTGGATCAGGAAGGCAGTTTGGACGATTGCTGGGTCCACGACGAACACGACATGGTCAAAGCGATGATTCTGTCCCGGATGTTTGATGAGCCCGGGGTACCGGGTTCCATGCCAAGACCATTTGGGGTACTGTATGCTATGGAACGCCCGGTGTACGAGGTAATGATGGAAGCACAATTAGCGCAAGCACAGGCGATGCATGGAATAACTAATTCTATGGAAGCACTGAACGCCCTGATTGCGGGCAACGAAGCGTGGACGATCGCTTAGGGGTACCCTGAAGTTCTTGGCATTAACATAACATTTAGTATGCAGACTATTCTTGGTGCTGGTGGCGTAATTGGTCGGGAAATAGCGCTGGCGTTGCCAGCCTTTACGCAATCCATTCGCCTGGTGAACAGGAAGCCCAAAGCCGTCAATGCATCGGACGTACTTTTTCCGGCAGACCTGTTGCAAAGCCGGGAGGTTTTTCGCGCTGTGGAGGGCTCGGAAACTGTTTACCTGGCCGTGGGCCTGACTTACGATCGCAAAACCTGGGAAACGCATTGGCCACCCCTGATGCGCAATGTGTTGGCTGCCTGCGCGGAGTTCGGTGCGCGATTGGTGTTTTTTGACAACGTCTACATGTACGACCCCCGTCATCTGGCGCCGATGACAGAAGAAACCCCCTGGAATCCTTCCAGTCACAAAGGCCGGGTTCGGGCTGAAATTGCGCGCATGGTCCTGGATGCCGCCAGTTCCGGTCGGGTCGAGGCGCTGATTGCCCGCGCCGCCGATTTTTACGGCCCTGGGATTCAGGAGCGCAGCATGCTGACCGAAACGGTTTTCAACCCCTTGTTTCAGGGCAAAAAAGCGCAGTGGCTCGGCTCGGCGCGCGTTCCGCATTCCTACACCTACACGCCGGATGCCGGCAAGGCCACGGCGTTGCTGGGCAATACCCCAGATGCCTATGGGCAGGTCTGGCATTTACCCACAGCCGCAAATCCAATGACGGGTCAGGAGTGGGTAGCTGCCATTGCCAAAGCATTAGGCGCTAAGCCGGGACTGCAAGTGGCTCCGGCCTGGCTGGTGCGTGTTCTGGGGCTTTTTAACCCTATTATGCGAGAACTTGTGGAGATGGTTTACCAGTATGATCGCCCTTATCTCTTTGATTCCTCTAAGTTTGAAAAGCGTTTTCCGCTGCGCCCTACATCGTATGAAGATGGCATAGCCGCGATTGTAGAGCGGGATTATGCAGGAGGCTCCGCCAGAAGCTAACCCTGCATTTGCCCGGAGGAGCGGAATAATTCCCCCGCTTTTTGTATTTTAAAGGCTGCTTTTGTGCTCAAAAACTGCGTTTTTATGAAATCCTGCTTGCTCTTTGTAGCGGCGTTGCTGCCTTTTTTGGCCGCAGCGCAGCCATGCACGCTGACCAGTGCTGCTGGTTGCGATTGCCTGGACGGCACCAACGATTGCGACCTGCTTCCGGATTTGCAATTGTCCCGGGACTTGCTGTTGGACCCGTCAGAGAATCCTGAAATTGCCGGTGAACTTGGCGTGTCGGTGTCCACCCCCAATACCGGGCATGGGCCGCTTCGGGTGGTAGCTACCGATTACTTTGTTTGTGGTACTGATACCCTTTTGAGCCCGGGCGGCTTTCCCGGCGTGTGTACTGATGGCACGGAGCCGCGGCAGTTAATTAAACAGCGTATTTACCATAAACACCCGGATGGCACCATGTCGTACACGGAGCGCTGGGCGGGTTCCATGACCTATCACATCAGTCACGGCCACATGCACGTGGACGATTGGGGCGTGTACAGCTTGCGGACGGCCACAGCCGACCCTGATCCCTTGACCTGGCCCATTGTGGCAGAGGGGGGCAAGCTCGGTTTTTGCCTGATGGATTTTGGCTCATGTTCCTATTATTACGGCCATTGCCGCGATGCCGCGGATGGGATCCTGACCACGGACGCCCCCAATTATGGCCTCGGCGGAGGCGGGTACTCCTGCGGCATGACCAACCAGGGCATTTCCGCAGGTTGGACCGACATCTACCACTACTACCTGGAAGGCATGCAAATCGCCATCCCTCCTTCGGTGTGCAACGGTGATTACCAGCTCGTCGTGCAGGTTGACCCTAACAATAATTTCCTGGAAGAAAGCGATGGCAACAATGTGGTTGCGGTCCCAATCACGCTGACCCAACAAAGCGGTTTCACTGCGTTTGAGGTCCTGGTGAACGACGGCTTCACGCAACTTTGTCCCGGCCAGAGCGCAACATTGTCGGTACCGTTTTTTGCGGACAGCTATGTTTGGTCGAATGGCATGACGGGTTCGAGCATCACCGTCAGCGATCCGGGAACCTATTCGGTAACCGTGACCAGTGTTGCCTGCGGTTCGGTGGGTTCGTTTCCGGTTACGCTCACCTATGTGGGTGCGGCAGCACCTATTACGCAGGGCGATTCGGTGTGCAGCAGTGGCGTGATGACGCTGACGGCAACCTCCACCGGTGGAGAAATCCGATGGTATGACGCGGAGGTAGGGGGAAGCCTACTGGGCAGCGGTCTTACCTTTACTACGCCGATGTTGAGCGCCACTGCATCCTACTGGTCCTCTGAACAAACGTTCATTCCGGGAGCAGTTGAGGAGGTTGGTCCTCCGTCACATCTCGGGGCCAGTCTGTACAGTGGCTCTACCTTCAATGGCCACCTTATTGTCGATGTACAGCAGGCGCTGACACTTCGTTCCGTAAAAGTTTATACGGACCAGGCTGGCCCGCGCCTGATCGAGTGGCGCAGTGCCTCCGGAGCGGTGCTGGCCAGCAGACTCTTGGATATTCCAGCAGGCGAAAGCCGGGTTGAACTTGATTTTGCCTTAGCGCCCGGTTTCGATTATCAGTTGGGCACCCAAACGGCACAGAATCTTTTGACACTGGGCACAGAGAGCCCGCGACTTCAACGTTCCAATACGGGTGTGGCTATGCCCTACGTGCTTCCCGGCAAGGTGAGCATTAAGGATACCAATTTTGGCAATGCCCTGTACTATTATTTTTACGACTGGGAATTGGCAGCGCCCGATCTTGTTTGCGAGAGTCCGCGATCGGAGGCTGTGGCGCAGGTCAAACTGTGCACGGGCCTGAACGATCCGCTGCTCGGAGCCAGCGCCACTCTTTCGCCCAATCCGGCATCTGGCGAAAGCCTGCTGTCCGGCAGCTTTGCGCAGGACGTTTGGCTGGATGTGGTGGTGCGCGACCTGACCGGCCGTGTGGTGTATACAAGTAACCTGGGCCGTCAAGGTGGTTCCTGGCAGCACAGCTTGCCGACCGCTCTGTGGAGCAATGGCCTGTACCTGGTAGAAATTATTGCTGACGGAGCTTCGCTGCGACGTAAACTGCAGGTGAGCCATCCGTAATATTTTTTATGCATAACATAAGTTATATTATTCTTTCATGCTTCCTGATTTCTATTGGTGCGAAGGCACAGCCATTTTGGGAAATATACAACGCCGATAACGCTGAGTTGCCCAACAACTGGGTGAATGCTTTAGCAGCCAGTTCGGACAATGCGCTTTGGGTGGGCACAGAGACGGGCCTGGCAAGGTTTGATGCCGGAACCTGGACCAATTGGAGCAGCGCCAGTTCTGGCTTACCGGACAATGCCGTTCGGAGCCTGGCGGTGGAGCCCGGCAGCGACGCACTATGGGTGGGTACCTTCCTGGGCGGCGTTGCTCGTTTTGACGGAAGTGTTTGGGAGGTTTGGAACAGCAGCAATTCTCCGCTTCCGGAGAATTTCATCCGCGACATCTGGGTTGAAAATGAAGGGCGCGTATGGTTTGGAACGCCGGCGGGCCTGGCCCTGAAAGAGGGCGAATTGTGGACTGTTTGGAATACAGCCAATTCGGATTTGCCCGGAAACAACATTCCGGCGGTGCACATCGATCCGGATGGGACGCCCTGGGTGGGCACCATCAACTCGGGCATTGCGCGCTTTAACGGCAAAGGCTGGGAGAATTGGACCATCGCCAATTCCGATTTGGTGGACAACACCATCCTGGATATTGCCCGGGATACGGCTGGAAACCTCTGGCTGGCCACGCCCGCTGGCGGCCTGGTGATCATGACGCCCGAAGCGGATTTCCTGACCTTTAACACCATCAATTCAGGTATTCCCGACAATGAAATTTCGCGCATTGTGTTTGACTCCCAGCATCGCGGATTGCTCGGCATGACCGCTGCCGGATTGGCGCAATTTGACCAGTCAAGTTGGGAGGTGTACGATAGTGTTTCCACCAACCTGCCGGACAACAAAATCCGCGCACTGGTGATTGCTCCTGACAGCAGCATTTGGGTGGGCATGTTAGCAGGTGGTATTGCGCACTGGGAGCCCACAGACACGGTTTCCGGACTGCAGAACCCACTGACGGCGGAAGCACTTTACGTGTTCCCCAATCCGGTGCAGGCTGGGCAAGCCCTGAATTGGCATGTCGGCGCTGAGCATGGACCTCTTTCGGGCGAAGGGCAGTTGTACAACGTGCAGGGTCAATGCCTTGCCAACGTCCGGCTGCAGGCTGCTGAGCCATTTTTGCTGCCTGAAGGGCTGGCTCCAGGCACTTACGTTTTCGTCATTAGCGCTTCCACACGAACCTTGCGAGCAACGTTGGTGTTGCTTCCCTGATGAGCAGAGTAAATGCAATGCCTTCACCGCCGCCCGGTTCCGGGTCGCAACGAGTTGGCCTACCCGATTCAAACGCTCCCCGCAACAATAACAGGGAGGGCCAGGGGTTAGCGCAGGCTTTCCTCTTGGCGGTCAGAGACGGGAGCCGTACGCAGCCTTATCGCGATGCTTTGGCAGCGATGGACCGGGTCACGTTGGCCAACGAATTGAACACGGATGCCAAAAAACTGGCCTTTTGGCTCAATGTATACAACGCGGTAGCTCAGCTCCATTTGCAACCCCGGGACAGCAGTGGCCTTACCCTGCCTGGTTTGGCGGGCGGATTGCTGGCCGATGCTGCCCTGTTTAATGCGCGAGCTTGTGTGGTTGCAGGTCGCGCGCTTAGCCTGAATGCCATTGAACATGGCTTGTTGCGCCGTTCCCGTTTGTGGTGGAGCCCTTGGTTTGGGCGCAAGCTCCGATCGAGTGCCTTTGAGAAGCGATTTCGCGTGGATCGCCTGGATCCCCGCATCCACTTCGCCCTCAATTGCGCCGCTGAGTCCTGCCCGCCGATCCGGTTTTACGAAGCCTCCCAAATTGAAACTCAGTTGGACCTGGCCACTTCGGCTTACTTGGAGACCACGGTGCGTTTTGATCCTGGCAATCAGGTCTTGGAGCTTCCAGGAATCTTTTACCTGTTTCGCAGCGATTTTAGCGGTCCAAAGGGCATGTTGCTGTTTTTGAACCGCTACCGGAATTTCACCTCCCCAGCCAATCCGCCACGTTTTCAGTTTCAGCCGTTTTTGCGCTCTGCGCGTCTTCGCCATTTTGCCCTGGAAACGGAGGCCCTTCGCCCGAAAGAACAAGGTTGAGCAAAGTGTTTGAAAATTTACTTATATTAATAGATTAATGGAGCGCGCACTACTGCTTTTTGTCCGCAACCCGGTCAGGGGAAAAGTGAAGACCCGTCTGGCGGCAGGGGTGGGCCAGGACCAGGCTTTGGCCATTTACCTTCGAATGTTGGAACACGCACGGCAGACCGCCCTTGCAGTAGATTGCCACCGGTTTTTGTTTTACAGTGATTATGTTGACCGCTCGGATACTTTTGATAATCAGGATTTTAGGAAGTACAGCCAGTGCGGCGGCGATTTGGGAATGCGCATGGACTACGCGTTCTCCCTTCCCTTTAAAATGGGGGGTTACAAGCAGGTGCTCATCATTGGCTCCGATTGTCCGGGACTGACTCCGGTCATTGTTGAGGAAGGCTTTGAGGCTTTGAAATCGCATGATTTTGTGCTGGGTCCCTCGATTGATGGCGGCTATTACTTGCTGGGCATGACCCGCTGGCAGCGATCGCTTTTTGAAAACAAGCGTTGGAGCAGCGATTCGGTCCTGGCGGATACCCGGAGCGACATTGAATCCGGAGGTGGCCGACTGTACTTTTTGCCCGAACTCCAGGATGTAGACACAGTTTTAGACTGGGAAGCTGCCGGGCGTCCCTGATGCGCCGGAATTGCACTAACCTTGCATGATGATGGTGCCACCTAATCGGGAAATCGTCCGCGGTCTTTCGGTCATTCTTGGTTTTTTGGCCGCGGTATTCGCAGTTTTAGGGCTCCTTAGCAAGATTTACCCGGTGCTGATTTACTTCAGCATTGCGGTGGTGCTTTCTCTGCTTGGCAAACCCGTTGTGGATTTTATCAGTTCCAGGCACATCGGCCGCTGGTCGCTGCCCCGGTGGTTTGGAGCACTGGTAACAGTAGGCGGATTTTATCTGCTTATCGGTGGGGCTATTGCTGCACTTATTCCGCTGGTTTACCACCAGGCCCAGGGTCTGCTCACCCTGAGTCCGGATGAGATTGTTTTGTCGCTTCAGGAGCCAATTAGCAAATTCGAAGCCTACCTCAAGCCCTATGGCATTCCTCCCGGTTTTGTGGTGCAAAGTTTAGAAGAGGTCTACAATAACCTTTTTTCAGTAGTTTCTGTGTCTAATCTTTTTGCTGGAACGTTTCAATTTCTAAGCACTTTAGGGGTTGCTTTTTTTACCATAACATTTAGTACGTTTTTTCTGCTCAAGGAGCAAAGTCTTTTTTTTCGCGCCATAATTTCTGCGACCCCCGATGAGCACATTGACCGGGTTAAACGGGTAGCAAACACCAGTCGTGTACTTCTGCGGCGGTACTTCGTTGGCCTGATTGGGCAACTCACTATTTTTGCCGTTGTGATCACCATTGGGTTAACGCTGTTTGGCATTAAATACGCCATTCTAATAGCCGTGATCGGTGGTTTGATGAACATCATTCCTTACCTGGGGCCGCTGCTGGGGGGGGCAATCGGGGTTGTGCTGGCACTTACTACCTATCCGCAGGATGGCACTTACGATCAAATTTTGCCCCTCATGTTAAAGGTAGTCGGGGTGTTTTGGCTGGCCCAGATCATTGACAACAATTTGGTTGGCCCAACCATTTTTTCCAAGGTGGTCAAAGCACATCCGCTTGAAATTTTCATGGTAGTGCTATCTGCGGGAATGTTGGCTGGCATACCCGGCATGATTGTAGCCATACCCGTTTATACGGTGCTTCGGATTGTTGCCCGGGAATTTTTCTCTGAATTTAAGTGGGTCAATGCGTTGACCTCAAATCTTCGCAATGAACCGTAATAAGTATTTTTTTGGGCGAAAGAAATTTGTTCCCTGCTCAACTCCAAGACTTTGATTCATGGGTGTTCCGCGCAGCGAATCTTTCGACGAAAATGAGGATCCGGGCTTTAAAGAGACCCTGAAGGCCCTCCGAACGCTGCCCAAATTTTTTGGATTGATCTGGCGCACCCACCGGGGGATGACGGCCGGCAACGTGGTCATCCGCTTGTTGGAATCCACCATGCCCCTGTTGCAATTGTATGTGGGCAAGCTGATTATTGATGCCGTGATTGCGCAAGCGGCCCTTCCCATAGGTGAGCGCGATACGTCCATGCTCTGGACATACGTAGGGTTGGAATTTGGGTTGGTTTTTCTTTCGGCGCTCTTCAATCGGGGTATCGCGCTGTTGGATGCGTTGCTCGGCGACCTCTTTGCCAACGAAACCTCCATTTTGCTGATTGAGCAGGCCTCGCGCCTGGATTTGCCGCAGTTTGAAGACGCTTCTTTTTACGACAAAATGGAGCGGGCCAGGCAACAGACGCTCGGCCGAACCGTGCTCATGACGCAGTTGTTGCAACAGGCCCAGGATGCCGTGACTATTGTGTTTCTGGCCGGTGGACTGCTCGTCTTCAACCCCTGGCTGTTGTTGATTTTGGTGCTGGCAGTGCTGCCTGTGTTTTTCAACGAAACGTGGTTCAACCAGCGCACCTATTCCCTGACCCGCAGTTGGACACCCCAGCGTCGCGAACTGGATTACCTGCGCCTGATCGGCGCCAGTGACCAGACGGCCAAAGAAGTTAAAGTGTTCGGGCTGGCCGGTTTTTTGCGCGATCGCTTTAAGGCACTCGCGGACCAGTATTATGAGGTCAACAAGAAATTGTCCGTGCGCCGGGCTGCGTTTGGAAGCGTTTTTAACACGTTGGGCGATGCCGGTTATTATGCCGCATATGTGGTGATTTTGCTGCAAACCCTTGACGGGCGCATTTCCGTAGGGGAACTCACGTTTCTAGCTGGCAGCTTTAGCCGCACGCGAACGCTGCTGCAGGGCATGTTGCAGCGGCTTTCGGGCATTGCGCAGCGGGCGCTGTACCTGCAAGACCTCTTCGACTTTTTAGAAATGAAACCTTCTATTGCACAAGCTGCGCAGCCGTTGCCGGTGCCCACCGTTTTGCGCCAAGGTTTTGAGTTCCAGGGAGTCGGGTTTCGCTACCCGGGCACGGAGCGTTGGGTTTTGCGCAACTTGAGTTTCCTCTTGCCCTCAGGCCAAAAGCTTGCCCTGGTAGGCGAGAACGGTGCGGGCAAAACAACGCTGGTTAAATTGATGGCGCGGCTCTACGACCCCACGGAGGGTCGCATTTTGCTCGAAGGGCGTGACCTGCGCGAATACGACCTTGACGGACTCCGCGGCATGGTGGGCGTAATTTTTCAGGATTTTGTGCGCTTCAGCCTGGTGGCGTCCGAGAACATTGCCGTGGGCCGAATTGAAGACCGGGAATTGCGTAGCCGCATAGAAGACTCGGCTTCCCGGAGTTTAGCTGACACGGTCATCAACAAATTGCCCAAAGGGTATGACACCATGTTGGGCCGGCGTTTTGAGGGGGGCGTGGACCTCAGCGGCGGGGAATGGCAAAAGATTGCGCTGGGTCGCGCGTACATGCGCGATGCACAATTGCTCATCCTGGACGAACCAACAGCTGCCCTTGATGCCCGGGCGGAGTACGAAGTTTTTGAGCGGTTTGCGGAGCTGACGCAGGGCAAAACGGCGGTGCTTATCTCGCACCGATTTAGCACGGTGCGCATGGCAGACCGCATTTTGGTGCTGCGAAACGGGCAGCTGGAAGAAATCGGAAGCCACGAGGAATTGCTGCTGGCCGGAGGGTTGTACGCAGAATTATTTGGCCTGCAGGCTCAGGGTTATCAATAAAACGTGCTTCGGATTTGTCGGGTTTTTACCGTGGGGGTAGGCTTTGGCAGGAGCGGCGTTGTGGCGAATGCAGGAGCAAGGCCGCAGCTCAGCCGTGCTCAGGCTCAAGCCGGCTTTTGCTCCAACACCTCGCGTTTGCGTTCCGCAATGGCTTCAGATGCTTCTGAAGCTTTTTCCCAAGCGGCCATTTCCACGGCCAAGGCGGCCTTGTTGCTTTCGTAGCGCTGGAACACTTGTGGATCGGCGTTCTGGAAAAATGACGGGTCGCGAAGTTTTCCTTCAAGTTCCGCCAGTTCCGTTTCCAGTTCAGCGATTCGTTTTTCGTGCTTCTCCACCTGCTTGCGCTGGTTTTTCTCGTCGCGTTCCAGGTCTTTTTTGGCCTGGAACCATTCCTGGCTGTTCCAGGTAGGTGCAGAATCGGCCTTGCGTTGCTCTTTGGCCGGTGGGTTGCTGCTGGCGGTCTTTGCCGAAGCGCTGGTATTGTTGCTGGCGCTGGCGCTGGCGCCCGCGCTCGCTTTGCTATTGCTGCTGTTGTTGTTGCTCGCCGTCTTTGCTGTCGGCTGGGGGGCGGCAGCCGTTGCAGGGTTTTTGGTGGAAGGGCGGAGCAGGCTTTGCTCGAACTCGCGCATATTTTCGACCTGCTTGCTCTCGAGGTAGTCGTATATATCGCCGATGAATTCCTTGATTTTGCCACCGCCAAATTCGTAGATCCGGTCGGTTAGTCCGCGAAGGAAGTCCCGGTCGTGGGAAACCACGAGCAGGGTGCCGTCGTATTGTTGCAGCGCTTCCTTGAGCACGGCTTTGGAGCGGAGGTCAAGGTGGTTGGTTGGTTCGTCGAGCACGAGCAGGTTGATGGGATCAAGCAGCAGTTTGGCCAATGCCAGTCGGCTTTTTTCACCGCCCGAAAGCACTTTCACTTTTTTGTCCACGTCTTCGCCGCTGAACAGGAAACAGCCCAGCAGGTTGCGAATGCGCGTCCGCATGTCGCCTGTGGCCACGTCGTCAATGGTTTCAAAAACGGTCATTTCGCCGTTTAGCTTGTCGGCCTGGTCTTGGGCGTAGTAGCCCAATTGCGTGTTTGCCCCGAGTTCCAACAGCCCCGAAGTAATGCCGGTGGCCCCGGCAATCATTTTGGACAAGGTACTCTTGCCTTCGCCGTTTTTGCCCACAAAGGCAATTTTCTCGCCCCGGTGCACGGTGATGGTGATGTCCTGGAGCACTTCTTTGGCATCATACGATTTGAACAAATGTTCAGTTGTGACGACGGCCTTGCCTGAGCGGGGGGCGGGGGGAAAGCGAAAACGGATGGCGCCGGAGTCGTCGTCATCCAGTTCAATGCGGTCTACTTTGTCGAGCTTTTTGATCAAACTCTGGGCGAATTTGGCTTTGCTGGCCTTAGCCCGGAATTTTTCGATCATTCGCTCCGTCTGCTCAATTTGGCGGTCTTGGTTCTTTTTTGCGGCCACCAAGGTCGCGTTGCGCTCCATGCGCAATTCGAGGTAGCGGGAATAGGGCGCTTTGTAGTCGTGGATTTTGCCCGCCGAGATTTCGATGGTGCGCTCCGTTACGTTGTCCAGGAAGGCGCGGTCGTGGGAGACCACGATCAGCGCACCGGGATGTTCTTTCAGAAAGCTCTCGACCCATTGAATGGACTCAATGTCCAGGTGGTTGGTAGGTTCGTCCAAGAGAATCAGGCTTGGGCGGCGCAGCAGAATCTTGGCCAATTCGATGCGCATTTGCCAACCGCCGCTGAATTCCTCCGTTTTCCGGGTGAAATCAGTTCGCGCAAATCCCAAACCGAGCAAAATACGCTCTACGTCGGCCTCAGCAGAGGCCGCACCCAGCCAACCCAGCCGCTCGGTGACATTATTAAGCCCTTCGACCAGGTTCATGTAGTCGTCTGTCTCGTAATCCGTGCGGGTTTCCAGCTGGTGCTGAATTTCGTCCAGGTGTTTTTCAAGCGCCCGGATTTCGTCAAAGGCCGTTGAGGTCTCTTCAAAGACCGTTTTGCCCTTCATTCCACCAATGTCCTGCGGCAAGTAGCCAATGGAATACTCTTGCGGCATGACAATCTGTCCTTCCTCCGGTTTGCCCAGACCGGCCAAATAGCGGAGCAAAGTGGACTTTCCGGCGCCGTTTTTACCGGCTAAACCAATGCGATCCCGGTCACGGACGGTGAAGGAGACGTCTTGGTAGAGGTATCTACCCCCAAACTGAACGGTGAGATTTTGTACGAGGAGCATGGTAATCGGGGCCTGAAAAGAAGCGCAAAATTCGTCATTTGCCTCGTGAAACTTCCCCTTTCGAGCAGAAACCGTATTTTCATAGGTGGCTTTTTGGTTGATTCCCTCCACCTTTTTGAAATTTGTATGAAAAGTTTTACGGTTTTTATGCTGCTGTTGGCTGTGGTACCCGGCCTGCGATCACAATGTTTGACGGATTGGGACACATCCTCCACACCAGGGTATGGTGGCGTTGGAACATTTTACGAGGCTGGCCAAACGGTGGAAATTTGCTTGAGTGTGAATACTTGGAGTGCCGCAAGTGCTAACTGGTTTCACGGCTTCGAAATCATCCTGGGACCAGGTTGGGATGCAACTACCATTACCGCTACTGGTTTCCCAGCCAGTTGCGATGGCAACGGCAATTGGGATCAGTACGCCAGCATTACTAGTTCGGCTACAGGCGCCACTTATGGGCCTGGTTTGTATTACGATTCAGGCAGCGGAGGACCACTTGACGGCGACCCTGGAAATAACTACGGCGACTTTAATTCATGTCCTACCCCCCACTGGGTCCAGTTTTGTTTTGAAGTAACCACTCTTGATGCCTCTGCCTGTATAGAGGGGGCGGATTTGAGCATCACGCTCAATACCTTGGGTGACGGTGAGGCTGGTTCCTGGGGCAGTTTTAATTGCAATGTCGATCCCAACATCGTGTTCAGCGGGCCGCTGTTGACCTGCTGCGAGCCACCACTGTTTGAAACGGTTGATCCCCTCTGTTTTGGAGATCCTTCCGGCCAAATCACCGCAGTTGGCAACACGGCAGGCCCTTACAACTTTACCTGGAGCACCGGTTTTACAGAAACTACTCCTGACAGCTCGGTCTTGAGCGGTGTTCCCGCTGGCGATTATACCCTGGTCATGGTGGATGGCGCCGGTTGTTCCAGTACGACCGATTTTACCCTGACCGATCCGCCTGAAACGGTCTTTTCACTGGATTCTCTGGTTAATGTGTTTTGCTCTGGTGGAAGCAATGGTCTGCTGGCGGTAACGGCTTCAGGGGGAACGGGCTTGGGTACGTTCAGCTACAGTCTTGACGGGGTCACCTTTCAACCCATTGGTTTGTTTGGTGGCCTAAGTGCCGGATTGTATACCGTGACTTCGCGCGATGCCAGCGGCTGTCTGGTTGAATATCCAGTGGAGATTATCGAAGAAAATTTACTGTTCCCGCTAGTAGACGAAGTGCAAGATAACTTATGTTATGGTGACACAACCGGCTCGGTCACGGCCAGCGCTATCGGGGGTTACCCGCCGTATTCGTACAGCGTTGACGGGGTCAATTACTATGCTTACAATGTCATTGAGAACCTTGCAGCCGGTACCTACGCTCTTTTTGTGCAGGACAGCGACGGTTGTGTGGTTCAAACGCCGTTTACGGTAGAGGAGCCTGTGGCATTGACGCTGGATGCGGGTTCGTATCTGCCCCTTCCCGGTGGTGGCTCGGTGGAATTGACGCCAGTAACCAATGCAACGCCAGTCGCTTCCTGGACCTGGACGCCTCCGACCAGCCTGAGTTGTACCAATTGCGAAAACCCCATGGCCACTCCGGAGTTTACCACTTGGTATGTGTTGACCGTGGTGGATGGTTCGGGTTGTGTGGTGGTTGATTCCACAGAAATCGTTGTGGTACGAACGCTGGCCATTCCCAATGCATTCAGCCCTAATGGCGATTTACTGAACGACTTGTTTATCATCCGGACGCCTTATGTGGATCAGTTTCTGCTTCGCATTTACAACCGCTGGGGACAGGAGGTTTTTGCCACCAATGACATCAACATTGGCTGGGACGGTACTTTCTCTGGGAAGGATCAGGAAGTAGGCACTTACCTCTACTACCTGGATGCCGTTTCTTCTGAGGGCGAAGAAATCCGGAGGACAGGATCCATTACACTGGTTCGTTGACCAAGGTTTTTGAACCAACAAGAAGAAATGGTTGATTATATGCCATGTAAAGCCGGCTGGGATGCTGCTTTCATAGCATATTTTATTTGCTAATTTTATTCGTTCCTTTTAATGCAGGATGATAAACTCGGCTGTGTAAGTTTTTGTAAATCAATAAGATGCCGAGTCAATTTCCACTATTTTCGTCTGAACATCAATTGGCGGGCTCATTTTTTTAATCTAGTTTCGCAACTTGGTTTCAATGCGTAAAAAACGCCGGACCAAAATGATCCAAAGAGCCCCGCTTTTTATGCTCCAGCGCTTCCCCTATTTCGCTATTGTCGTCGTTCTGACCGCCTTTGGTTCAGGATTGACGGTACAGGCCCAGGACTCTCTTTCGAAGGACAATTCGAACTACGAAAAGATCCCCCAAAGCCGCATGGATCAACAGGCTGCTTTCGAAGCGCAGACCTCCAATTTCCCTGCCAGACCCCGAAACATGTGGGAGATCGGGGTGAGTGGGGGCATTGTGCAGGTTAGCGGCGATGTCAAGACCAACTGGACAGGGGCTGGCAAAGACCACCTGCCCGCATTTGGTTACGGCCTGCATGTGCGCAAGGCCTTGGGTTACGCCCTCTCGTTGCGGGGCGAGTATTTTCAAGGCACAGCTTACGGCCAAAACTGGCAGCCCAGTTCAGGTCTCGCCCGCAATCCGGTTTTGAATGGTCGGGAAAACCCCGATCTCAATTACGCAGACAGCGGCGGGGTTGTGTACCACAACTACAAGGCCAAAATTAACGACTTATCGGTCGAAGCGATTTTTACCCTGAACAACATTAAGTACCACAAAGACCGCAACCGCGTTGGTCTTAACGCTATTGTCGGGCTTGGCGTGGGTACTTATGAAACCAATTACGACCAGCTTGACGCCAGTGGCATGATGTACGATTATGCTCCTGCGCGGGCACTTGGGGGCAGTGCATTTGAAGACCGCCCAGAGATTTTGGATGCTCTGGGTGAAATTTATGACGGGGAGTATGAAACCCCGGCTGAAGGCAATAACGATGATCCGACCCTGTTCAAACGCAATTACAAGCCCGTGGTCACTGGGGGTCTAGGCGTTCATATCCTATTGACAGACAAGATATCGCTTGCGCTGGAACACAAAGTCAAGTTCACCAACGACGATTTGCTTGACGGCCAACGCTGGGAAGAAACCAACACATTGACCCGCGACTTTGACACGTACCACTATTCATCGCTGCACCTGAATTACCATTTGGGCAAAAAGAGCAGGAACGACATTCCGTCGTGGTGGATCAACCCGTTGACGTTCAGCTACGACCAGGCCGATGCCAGCCAGGCGGATTTGGGTGATGATGATGGTGACGGAGTCCTCAACATCTTAGACCAGGAGCCTGAAACGCGCGAAGACTGCCCAGTGGACACACGCGGCGTAACACTCGATTCCGACAAGGATGGTTGCCCCGACTGTGATGATCCAGAGCCCTTTTCGTCGCCACAACGCGCCATTCAGAACTGTGTGAACGTAGGGTCCGTTGGCGGTATTGATGAGCCTGCCGTGCGAAGAATCATTCAGGAGATGCTCGAAGATCCAAGTATTTCCGCCGGAGGATCGGATTGGTACCTGCCCATGATCCACTTTGATCTGGACCGGGATGAACTCAAAACGGAGTTTTACCCGGAATTGAAGCATGTTGCCGATGTGATGACGCTGTACCCCAAGCTGAAAGTTGAGGTGATTGGGTTCACGGATATTCGCAACACCGAAGAATACAACATGGATTTGTCTCGTCGAAGGGCGGTGAATGCTATCAACCACATGGTTCAGCGCTACGGGATAGATGCGAACCGGTTTATTCTTCGCTATGTAGGGGAGCAGGAGAACCTGGTACCCAATGCGAACCGCGAGGCAGACCACTACATGAACCGCCGGGTGGAATTCCGGGCCGTGGTGGGGGAATAAACAAAATTCATTGATTTAGCCGTCCAAGTGCAACGGACGCTAAATTCTATTTGATCGTTGCATCAGAGTTGCTATTTTTGGCGACATATGAACGAGAAGGTTCATGTGCCCTTCCTAAAATCCGAGAACAACAGTAAATCCATGAGCAAAAGAGTATACCTATTGGCCGTTTTGGCGCTCTCCGCAAACTTTTTGTTTGCGCAGGGCCAGGTCATTAACGAGGAATTGATTCCGGAAAGCCGGTTAGAGCAGCATGAACAGTTCATGGCGGATGAAACCGCCTACCCAGCTAAGCCGCGCAACATGTGGGCTGTTGGGTTGAATGTTGGTCTGCTCAATATTGCAGGTGACGTCAGATCACGCCCTTTGGGCGGTGTTGGAGGCGTTAACCTGGGCTACAGCGCCTACGTCCGCAAAGCTTTAGGCTATGCCACGTCGCTGCGCCTTGGCTACACAGGGGGTACCGCTTATGGTCAGAACTGGGATCGCCAGTCCGTCGGCCGCAATGACCAATTGCTGGCTTTGGGCTATGAAAACCCTAGTCTTGGTGATCTCGGTGATCCTTATGTGGCCTTCGTCCACAATTATAAAACCAATATACACAACATCAACCTCGATGCTGTCGTAAACCTAAACAACCTGAAATTCCACAAGGGCAGCAACGTGATGTCGGTCTTCCTTGCGGGCGGTGGTGGTTTGCTGTTGTACAAATCAGCTTACGATGCCCTCGATGCCGGAGGCAACGTATACGATTTTTACAACACGGTTGAGAATGTGACTTTTGAGAACCGTAAAGACCAACGCGATGCCATCGAAGCTTTGATGGATGGCGAATTTGAGTCTACGGCAGAGTACAACGAAGACGCCTGGTCCTTCGGCGACAGCATCGATCCCCTGAATGCCCGCATCCAGGCCAGCATTGGTGCTGGTTTGCAGTTCCGTTTGGGCAAGCGTGTTTCGCTTGATCTGGAACACCGGATCACCTTTCCTTTCGACGACTTGTTAGATGGTCAGCGCTGGGAGTTTGGCGGCCGCACGTTTACGCCCAACAATGACGTGTTGCATTACACCAGTGTGGGTGTGAGCATTCACCTGGGCGGCAAGGCAACAGAGCCGAGCTGGTTCGTCAACCCGATGGATTATGTCTACTCGGAGATTTCTGCGCTTAAGTCCGCAGAAAGCGCTGACGAAGACGCCGACGGAGTTCTGGATCAATACGACCAGGAGCCAGGCACCAAAGAAGGTTTTCCCGTGGATACCAAAGGGATTGCACTGGACAGCGATAAGGACGGATGCCCCGATGGCGAGGACCCCGAGCCCTTCTCCAGCCCGAACTTCCCTATTCAGGATTGTGCTAACGTCATGCCCAACTACCTGTCTGCCGAGGAAATTGAGCAGTTGATTGACAACAAAGTTGCGCCGGTTGCCGGTGGCGCTGGTTCCAACTGGTTCCTCCCCAACATCATGTTTGACGTGAACAGCTCGGTTGTTCGTGCTGATGCTTACGATGAGCTTGGCTATGTGGCTGAGGTCATGACCAAGTACAACACGTTGAAGATCGAAGTCATCGGACACGCGGATAGCCGCGCTTCTGAAGCCTACAACACCGATCTGAGCCGCAAGCGCGCAGAAGCTGCGATCAAGATTTTGAAAGATCGCTACGGTGTTGCCGAGAGCCGCTTCATTATGAAGTACGAAGGTGAGGCTGCACCCCTGTTCCGCGATGCCAACAACGAATCGGAGCACACGGTTAACCGCCGTGTTGAGTTCAAGCCTGTGGCAGGCAACTGAGCCTGTTTAGCGCTTCAAAGAGGATTTTACTAAGGGAGAGCAGGAGTCTTGAATAAAGACTCCTGCTTTTTTTATGCTATCCTTCTTGGCACTATGGTGCGTTTCCTGGCAAAATCCGCAAGGAATACCAGGAGAACAGTCCCATACTCAACCGTTAAGACCCAAGCGGGAAGATGGAACTCCGGGGATGCAAAGGCCACATAGGTAAGCGGAACAAGGGCTGCCCATGCTCGGCCAAAAGAGTACGGAGTAAAGACGGACCAAGCCAGCATGGGCAAGAGGTACCAGGGGTGAACGGTCGTGGCCAATGCCTGGTGGACGATGGCAATCCAGAAAAGGGTTGCGAGATAGGGCTGTGCGCTTTTTGGTTTGCGGTACCAGCATATCCCGATGATGGTACAGGCAGCTAACAACCCTAAGCCAGGACCGATAAGCGCAATCTGGTTGTATCCGGAGAGTTGCCAGCCTAACCACTTTGCCGTGTGATAGACGCTGCCGTTAAATTCAAAGGTTCTAAAATAGAGGTCCATGCTGTCCAAAACATTGGCAGCAACTGCCGGCGACCAGTACGGGACAAACGAAGCAAACACAAAGGCCGCGCTCATACTCGCTACGGCCATCGAGCGTTTCCATCCGATCCAGCATGGAAGGGGCAGGAGCAGCAATACCGGATGAAGCTTGGTGCCGATTGCGGCCGCCAGCGCCAGACTGGCGGGAATCACCCAACCCTCGCGTTGAAACCAGGAACCCTTTCGCCCGAAATGGGCCGCAGCAATGCTCCAGCGATGAAAGCACCAGACTGCAAGCAGCGAAAAACAAATGGCCAGCCCCTCCAGGTGAATGTTACCGGCTGTTTCCATCAACGCCAATGGAGCAAGGGCGTAGACCAGCACCTTTTCTTTGCGTAGTGCAGGGAGGAGGCTGTACAACAGGCCAATGGTCAAACATTCCGCGGCAAAGAGGATGAGTCGAAGAACCAGAAGCATGCCTGGCAGGTTATCCGCTCCCCCCAACCAGACCGCCGCGGAAAAAACGGCTTGCGCCATGGGCGGGTAAATAGAAAAGTAGTCGGGCGAATTCATCTGCCCCAGCAAGTGCGGCGCAAAGGCAGGCATGGACGAAGGCAGCGCTTCATAGGGGTTCAGGCCGGCCTGTGAGAGCAAACCATCCCAGAGGTAACGAACCCAGTCATCGCTGAGCAGGGGCGGTACAGCCAGCCATAAGAGCCTGCAGAGCAATCCGATCCCGACGATCAACGCCAGCGAACGGCCTTTCCAGGACTGTCCCAGGGCCAGGAGCCAGCCTGCCGTGCTCAACCCAAAACCGACCAAGACGCGGGTAGTCTGCGCCCGATCCGGGCATTGCAGCAACACAATTACACCGGAAAGCAGCAGAAAAACGGCAAGTCCTTTCGCCCGGGGTCCGGAGAAAAACTGCGCATGAAAGGCACGTTTTGGAGGGGCAAAAAACGGCATGGGGTTCTGCCCATCCAGGCCCCTTTTAACTGGACTAGTTGGACTAGTTGGATTTGGAGCCCGGCACAATCCAGGCGTGGCGAACGGAAAAATAGAAAATCAACAGGAAACCAAAGGCAGACATCAGGTGGAAAGGCATCAAGCCATAGTCATTAAAATAGACGCCAATCACGACGCCACCCAAGAAATAGAAACCCATCAAGCCCTCTAGCCAGGTAACCCAACCAATCCGACCTGAAGTATATTTTTTGTTTTTCCAATTGTCAGCGCCAGCTACGATGGCAAATTTGGGCGTGCGAATAAAGGCAGAACGCTGTCCGATCCAGCCGCGAAAAACAGCCAGCGAATTGTGGAGCGACAGCCCCATGGCAACTGCGAGAAACAAAGGCAGGCGCGTCAAATAGCTGCGCCAGGCCTTGGGCTGGTCTTCGTGGCGGTACACCGCTGAAACGTAGTACGCATAAGCGATAGCCAAGGAACCGAACAGGAAGATGGAAGCGTACTTAAAATAGTCGAAAATCACCACTTCGTGTTTGACCCAAAGCAGCGGAATACTCAGCACTGCAGTCAGGAATACCCACAGGTAGTTGGTGTTGTTAAACAAGTGGGAAACCGCGTGAAACTTAATGCTCCAGGGGAGGTCAGCTTTGAGCACGCGGCCCAGCAACTTGCGCGCAGTTTCGGCACCCCCTTTGTTCCAGCGGTACTGTTGCGACTTTACAGCGCTCATTTCTGTCGGTAACTCTGCTGGCGAAATGACTCCTTCCAGGTAACAGAATTCCCATCCGCGCAACTGGGCGCGGTAGCTCAGGTCCATGTCTTCGGTCAGCGTATCGGCCTTCCAACCGCCGGCATCTTCAATGCAGGTTTTACGCCAGACACCCGCAGTACCGTTGAAGTTGATGAAGTACCCCGCAGCGTAGCGGCCAAGTTGTTCCACCGAAAAGTGCATGTCCAGGGCAAAGGCCTGCATGCGGGTCAGCAGTGAATAATCGCGGTTGAGGTGTTCCCAGCGGGTTTGCACGACCCCGATTTTTGGATCGTTAAACCACGGGATAGTTTTGCGCAAAAAGTCAGAAAGTGGCGTGAAATCGGCGTCAAAAATGGCGATGAACTCCCCTTTTGCAGAGGCCAGACCGAATTGCAGTGCTCCGGCTTTGTACCCGGTCCGATCCGTGCGGCAAATGTGCTCAATCAGAAAGCCCTCTCGTTTCAGTTCCGCAACCTTGGTAGCAGCCAGGTCTTTGGATTCATCCGTAGAATCGTCCAACACTTGAATTTCCAAACGGTCTTTGGGCCAATCCAGAGCAGAAATGCTTTCCAGCAAACGCTCGGTCACGTACAACTCATTGTACAGGGGAAGTTGGACCGTTACCATGGGCAATTCATGCGGTAGTTCCGGGGCCACTTGGGGGTTGCGGTCGCAGCGTCGGTGCCATTTCACGTATTGCAGGGCAAGGTGAAACTGCACCATGCAATAGATGAAAATAAAAGTCAGCGCAAGCGTGTAAACGATGATGATCAGCAGGCCACCGAGCATGGGTTCAGCGGTATTTGAGTATGGTGGTGATGATCTTGTAGCCGGCACCGACAGTGCCGCGCAACGTACCACTCACTTTGGAATGTCCGATTCGCGGACGGTAAGAAACAGGCACTTCCTGCCAGCGCAGCCCCTTTTTCAAGGCTTTGATCTGCATTTCCACGGTCCAACCGTAGTTGCGATCGATCATGCCAAGAGCCAGTAAAGAGGGGAAACGAATGGCCCGAAAGGGTCCAAGATCGGTAAAGCGGGTTCCAAAAAGCAGCAGGATAAGGTGAGTTGACAACCAGTTGCCAAAAAGCTGTTGGGGCATCATTGACCCACGCTTTCTTTTGCCCAACGTGCGGGAACCCAGCACAAAATCGGCCTCATCCCGGGCAATTGGCGCCACTAATTTAGACAATTCCTCAGGATAGTCGCTGTAATCTCCATCCAGGAACACGACGACATCGGGTTGGTCGCCGGATGGCTTGGCTTCCAAGTACGCCATGCCCTTCAAACAAGCGTTGCCGTAGCCCTTTTTAGGTTGATTCAGCACAGTGGCACCATGGGCTTTGGCCTCCTGGCTGGTTTGGTCCGTTGAGCCGTTGTCGACCACGATGACTTCGCGCACCCATTCCTTCGGGATATCCCGCAACACCCTGCCAATGGATAGCGCCTCGTTAAAGGCGGGGATGATGACGTCTGTTTGCAAGGGATAGGATAGACCGCAAGCGAATTGCGGCCGGCAAAGATAATGCACGCGAATGGTTCCGTGTTCAGGACAACACCTGTATCTTATCTTTTGCCAGTACGATTGCCTGGATAGCAGACCGGTCCACGTCCGGGCCGTTTTCCAGGTTCAGAACGCCACGCGGGCACACGGCGGAGCATACCCCGCAACCCACGCAGGAAGACCGGACGATGTTTTGGCCGCGCTGAGCGTACCAGCGCACGTCAATACCCTGTTCGCAGTAAGTAGAGCAGTTTCCGCACGAAATGCACTGACCGCCGTTGGTGGTAATGCGGAACCGCGACTTAAAGCGCTGAACCATTCCCAGGTAGGCGGCCAACGGGCAGCCAAAGCGGCACCAAACCCTGTTGCCCATCAGCGGATAGAAGCCCGTTCCAACCACGCCAGCGAAAACCGAGCCTACCCCGAACCCATACCAGGCCTTTAAATCGACAGTTTTAAGCCCCAGAAAGTGGTCTGACCCGGTGAATTGGGTCGCGATGACCGCAGCTGTCATGAGTACCGCAAAAACCAGGACGGTGTGAATGCTGATCCGTTCCACCTGCCAGGCCTTTAGCGACTTGTCACTCAGGTGTCGAAATGGGTCGCCGGCAGTTTCCGCCAACCCGCCGCAACCGCAAACCCAGGAGCAATACCAGCGTTTTCCGTAGAAATAGGTGAGCAAGGGCACGCCCAAAACAATCAGGCCGATGCCCAGCGCAAACATAGCTTTTGCTATCCCGGGCATTACCTCGGCCCGAAGCATGGAATCTACATTATATTCATAGAAAAATGTGTAATCTAATGGCCAGATGTTTTTTAGATCCCGGGCCGGCAGTTGAAATCGCTGCAAAATGTTCGACAACAGGAAGGCAAATCCAATCTGGAAAAAGGTCACGGAGGCCGTTCGAACCAATTGATAGCGGGAATGCCGGTACTTAATGGCAAAGCGTACCCCCATAACCGCCACGGCAACCGTGTACAACCAACCGTAGAGGAACCACTGGCTGGAAGGCCCGCCTGTTAAGGCATAGCTCAACGGATCGGTTATAAGCGACCACTCTGCAATCCAGGCGGGGAACCAGTACAACACGATGTAAAAAGAGATGAGAAAGGCCCCAAGGATTATGCCGATCAGCCCGCGGCTGTTGAGGCCGTTGAACTGAATTCCGTTGTTTTTGATTCCAGCCGGCTCGGTGGTCTTGGGCAAAATGTGCATAAGACCACCCAAAATGACGAGCCCGAAGGTGAGCAAAAACGCCACGCCTGGTTGTGTTGCCGCCAGGCTCAAACTGGCCACACGCGTTGCTTGATAAGCCGCATAGGGACTCAGTTCCAAACCGCTAATGCCGGCGTTCAACCCTTTGGCCTTGGCGGCGAGTTGCGTTTGCAATTCCTGTGCGGACAGCGTTTTGCCGTCGTACCAACCCAACCAGGTTTGTGTTTTTTCAGCCTTCTCCGGGGTGCCAGCCTGTTTCATCAACGCCAATTCGGCTGTTAGGTCGAAAGGCTTATCAGCGTTGCGCGACACCATGCCTTCCACATCGGACGGACTGAGCCCAAAGCGGGCCTGGGCAGCCTCTGCCGATTGCTCGGATATCCCGCCAAGGGCCGACAGAAACGCTGACTTGCCGCGATACGTTGTCCCGACAAATGCCGGGTTTGCTGCTTCAATCAGTTCAAGCCGGTTTCCAAAGAGGCTGCTGGCCTGCTCTCGATTGAGCCGGTATGCGCTGCCCAGCGTGAGAAACAGCGCATAGCCAAAACCGGCCAGAAACAGGACCATGCCGGTTTGCCGCACGATCGAAAGCGCTCGGGATGCCACAGAAGTACTCATGCGGGTTTGATCAGGTTGAGCACGGCACGGAGGCCCTTGCGCTGTTTCAAGCGCAGGTTTTTGCCAGTTTGCCGGTTGTAGGTTTCCAGAATGTCGGGCTCCCAGGCCCGGTAAAATTCAGGGTCGAAATTGGCTGCGGCCAGATTTTCCAAAACATAGTCTATGTTTCGGCTGTCGCGCAGGAATCGGTCAAACACCAGGTGCCGGTAGCGAATGCCCAGACTATTAATGCCCAGAAACCGCCCGTCTGAGGCGCGGTAAACCAGGTGCACGGCTTGTTGGCCCGAAGTGTTTTCCCAGTACAGCGAGGCCTGATCGGGCAGGGGGGTGGGGGGGACGTCGCCGTAGGTATGCCATTCCAGGTCCAGAAACTTGGCGGAATTGAACCAGGGTCCGGGCGCGTATTCTTTGCGCTGGCCACAAAGCGTTTCTGCCAGGACCACGCCGTGCTCCCGCCCGGTGTACCAAACCTGTTCCACCGAACGACGCCCTGGCAGCGCCTCGCGGAACTCTGCGCAATCGCCCACCGCGTAGATATCAGGCCAATTGGTTTCGAAAGCTCGTGATACTAGCACACCGCGGTTGGTTTCAATGCCGCTTCCTTCCAAAAATCCGATGTTGGGCGCAACGCCCGCCGTTAAACCCACCAACTGGCAGGCAATGGTTTCTCCTTTGTCGGTGACTATGGCAGCCACCCGGCCGTTTGCCCCGGCCTGGATTTCCTTCAGCCCCGTTTCCAGCCGCAGGTCCAGCCCGTGCGAGCGAATGTATTGCGTTACCAACTCTGATTCCCGCACAGCCAGTGCGTTGTTCCAGTAGCTGCTTTCCCGCACAAGCACGGTCACGGAGATCTGCCGGCTCATCAGCATTTCCGCTAACTCAATGCCGATCAGCCCCCCCCCCACGATCACGGCGCGCTCCACGCTGGTCGCCGGGCGGCCGTTGCTCGCGTGGCTGCTGGCGCTGGCGCTGGTCGCCGGGCGGCCGTTGCTCGCGTGGCTTCTGGCGCTGGCGCCCGCGCCGCCGCCGCTGCCGCCGCCGTTGCCGCCGTTGCCGCTGCTGGCGCTGGCGCCGCCGCCGCTGCTGGCGCCGCCGCCCGCGCTGGCGCCGCCGTTGCCGCCTCCCCCCCCCGCAGCGCGGGTATTTTCCTCCAGCAATTCCAGGTCTTGGTAGGAGTACAAGCCCTGTACCCCCGGCAAATCCTGGCCTGGCCAACCGAAACGGTTGCTTATCGACCCGCTGGCGATAACCAGTTTGTCGTAAGCAAACTCTCGCCCATCTGAAGCTGTTAATTTTCCTGCGGCCGGGTCAACGCGGCTGATCCACGCGCGAACCAGGTCAATCCGGTTCTTGGCCCAAAAATGATCTTCGTAAGGTTTGATATGGTCGTAGGTCATATGCCCCATGTAGATGTACATGAGCGCCGTTCGCGAAAAGAAATGCTCCGTTTCGCCCGAAATAACCGTAATCCGGTGGTTGCTGCGCTTTCGGATGTGGCGTGCACAGGTTATGCCTGCAATGCCGTTTCCCAAGATCACGATGTGCATAGGCAGAAGTGTTCAGATCAATTTGCAAGGCCACAAGAAACCCTTCGCCGGAATTCTCGCACGGGCTGTAGCTGTCCGCGCCGCCAAACCCGCGCCGCCAAACCCGCGCCGCCAAACCCGCGCCGCCAAACCCGCGCCGCCAATCTAATACAGCGACCCCGGCATAACCACGGTAAGCATGAAAAAAGTTCATTGTGTGAACAAATAGGCTGGATTTAGGCAATCGCTATTCAAAAACTGTAAGCCTCCACTCCATCCCTGTCCTAACCTCTCCCCGCAGCAACCCTTTGCCAGCGTATCTTAGCCCATCGCATGAGCGCCAGAACCACCCGCCTGAACCACATGGTTCACCTCCAATGCCCGCGTTGCTATTCGGCCCCGATGTTTTTGCATAACCCCTACAACCTGGTTGGCATAGGAAAAATGCCCAAATATTGCCCGCATTGCAAGGCAGATTTTGAGCCGGAGCCTGGGTTCTACTTCGGTGCGCTGTTTATCAGCTATGCCTTAGCGGCCCCGTTTTGCCTGTTGTGGTTCGTGGTGCTGAATTTCGGCTTCGGCCTACCTTTTGAGCCAGCTTTATTCATGGTTGCCATCACGCAGTTGCTCCTGACCCCCTACCTTTTTCACCTCTCCAGAGCGGTTTGGCTCTATTTTCACCTTAAAAGTGACCCATCCTTTCGAAAAGGGTAATTTTTTTCGGGCGAAGGGCCAGTGTAACCCGCTGCGAGGCAGCTTTTTGGTCTAAAGCTTTAATGGCCCGAACGCTCGGGTTACCTTTACACCCTAGACTTAACCTAAGAGATTTTGAAGGGCATAATCCTGGCTGGCGGTTCTGGAACCCGCCTACACCCAATCACCCTTGCGCTGAGCAAGCAATTGATGCCGGTTTACAACAAACCGATGATTTATTATCCCTTGTCTACGCTCCTTTGGGCGGGCATCAAGGATATTCTGATCATTAGCACCCCGCACGATTTGCCCAATTTCCAGCACCTGCTAGGCGACGGCTCCCGCTTGGGTTGCCAGTTTTCGTATGCAGAGCAGCCGGAGCCCAACGGATTGGCCCAGGCTTTTGTCATTGGCGAGTCCTTTATCGGCAGCGATAAAGTGGCGCTCATTCTTGGAGATAATATATTTTATGGAACGGGACTGGCCGATTTGCTCTACGCCAACCGCGATCCAGACGGAGGTATTATTTACGCTTACCATGTGTCCGACCCCGAGCGTTACGGCGTTGTGGAATTTGATGCCAATAACCGCGCTATTTCCATCGAAGAAAAACCGCTCAAGCCCAAGAGCAATTATGCCGTGCCCGGCTTATATTTCTACGACAACAGCGTGGTCGGTGTCGCAAAGTCGCTAAAACCGAGTCCGCGTGGGGAGTACGAAATCACGGATGTGAACAAAGAATACCTCCGCCAGGGCAAACTCCATGTGTCCATTCTTGACCGGGGAACGGCCTGGTTGGATACGGGCACCTTTGAGTCGTTGAACCAGGCCTCGCAATACGTGGAGGTCATTGAAAAGCGACAGGGCTTAAACATCGGCTGCATCGAAGAAGTGGCCTGGATTCGGGGTTTCATTGGCGATGCACAATTGGAATCGCTGGCGCAACCCCTCTTGAAAAGCGGTTATGGGCATTACCTGCTCAACCTGATTCGAAAAAACTGACAAAACCTGATGCCATGCGCAAAATTCTGGTTACCGGCGGTTCGGGCTTCATCGGAAGCGCTCTTGCCGAAAAATTGTTGAGCGATCCGGACAACTACGTAGTGGTAGTTGACAACCTGTTGACCGGCACCAAAGACCGCCTCCCGATCGGCGATCCCTCCCGCTTTCAGTTTATCAAATGCGATGTAAACGTATTAAATGATATCCTTCCCGTGATGGTGGCATTTTCGTTTCACTACGTTTTTCACTACGCAGCCGTGGTGGGTGTGCAGCGAACGCTAGACAACCCGGGCATGGTGCTGGAAGACATTCAGGGCATCAAGAACATTTTGGATTTGTGCAAAAGCACCGGGGTAAAGCGCGTGTTCTATTCGTCTTCCTCAGAGGTGTATGGAGAACCGGTGGAATTCCCCCAAAACGAACACACCACCCCGCTCAACTCCAAGCTGCCCTATGCTGTGGTCAAAAACGTGGGCGAATCCTTCTGCCGGTCGTATAAGCAGGAGTTTGACCTGGATTACACCATTTTCCGCTTCTTTAATACGTACGGACCAAAGCAGAGCTCGGACTTTGTGATGAGCCGGTTTATTCACCGCGCACTCAACAACGACCCTATTCCCGTTTATGGCGACGGCTCCCAGACCCGTACCTTTTGTTATGTTGACGACAACATTGACGCTTGTGTCAGCACCCTTTACGAAGACCTGGCCATTAACGAGGTAGTGAACATTGGCAACGATCACGAAATCAGCATCCGCGAGCTCGGCGAAATCATTATTGAAGTCACTGGCTCCCGCTCGGAAATTGTTCACCGGCCAGCCCTGGAAGAAGGCGATATGCGCCGCCGGAAACCCGATATCACCAAAATGCGTATGCTCCTGAACCGGGATCTGATTGACCTGAAAACAGGTATTCAACGCGTCGTATCGAGTCCCCGTTTTCGGCGGAAAGTAGCTAAGGATGCGTTTGCATAAAATAGCCCGGTGGTAGTACCCTCGGGTTCATTTAATTTGTTTTAATTTATATTTATGACCCAAATTGTTTTGGTAACCGGCGGCACCGGCTATATTGGGTCGCACACGGTTATTGATCTGCTGCAACACGGTTATTCGGTCGTTTCTGTTGACAATTATTCCCGATCAACCGCTGTTACAATAGACCGGATTGAAGCCGTTACGGGTCAGCGCATCGTCAACCACGAGGTTGATCTCACCGATCTTGAAGCAACCCGCAACCTCTTTCGCCAGTACCCGCCGCTTAGCGGCGTCATCCATTTTGCGGCCTTTAAGTCTGTTCCGGAATCGGTGGCCTACCCGCTGCTCTATTACCGCAACAACCTCAACAGCCTGAACAACATATTGCAGTGCTGCGCGGATTTTGCCGTGCGCGATTTCGTGTTCTCCTCGTCTTGCTCGGTTTATGGCAACGTGGAAGTCATGCCCGTCACGGAAGAAACGCCGCTGCCCACGGCAGAATCGCCCTATGCCCACACCAAGCAATTGGGCGAAGAGATTATTCGCGTTGTGGCAGCCGCCCGTCCGCAAGACCGCTTTATCCTGCTGCGCTACTTCAATCCTGGCGGAGCGCATGAAAGCGGGTTGAACGGCGAAGTGCCCCTCGGTCAACCACAAAACCTGATCCCCAACATTACCCGCTTCGGCGCCGGGCTGCAGGAATCGTTAACGGTCTTCGGCACCGATTATCCCACCCGCGATGGTTCCTGCGTGCGCGACTACATCCATGTCATGGACATAGCCCACGGCCATACGCTTGCCCTGCAATACCTGGCCCAATCCCGCAACAGCTCCAATTGCGAAGTCTTTAACCTGGGCTCAGGAAACGGCGTCACCGTATTAGAAGCTATCCACGCCTTTGCGCGCGCCTCCGGCCTTAAACTGAACGTAACCTATGGTCCCCGCCGCGCCGGCGACGTGGTCTCCATCTACGCCGACAACAGCAAAGCCCGCGACTTGCTCGGCTGGCAAGCTACCCGGGACATCAACACCGTGATGGAGAGCGCCTGGCAGTGGGAACAAAGGCTGGGGGGGATGAGTAGGTCCAGCATCGCGATCAGTACTGATCAATGATTTCTGACCTAACCTGACTTAAGGCCCTCAACTACTGGTCGTAAGAACGGGGAGTACTATTGAGACCCTCACCGGTGCCACAACCAGCGCCATACTTCACCCGGATGGATCTTTTTTCCGTAGAGCAAAATGCCGGTGCGGTACACCCGTGCGGCAAGGGCTGTAGAGGCGATGAATCCGAGCACCAGCAAGCCCATGCTAAGCGCTACCTCCCAGTTCAACACCCCGATGAAAGGCATGCGCGCCGGCATAACAATGGGCGACGACAAGGGGATGATTGAGGCCCAAAAAGCCAAACGCGAATTGGGGTGCTGGATCACGAAAATCATCAGGATAATGGACAGGATGATGGGAAGGGTAACGGGGAACACGTACAATTGCCCGTCGCCGCCATCGTCGCTGGTCAAGCTGCCCACCGCGGCAAACAAAGCGGAGTAAAGCAGGTATCCGCCCAGAAAATAGAAGCTGAAGACGGCAAACAAACGCAATACGGGCAGGTCGCCGAAGCTGGAATATGCTTTTGCCATGCGCTCCATCTCGCGGCCGGTTTCCAGCCCATCCTGTTGGCTGATCATCTGGAATTGGTGCAGCTCTTCGGCAAACACCAAACCCAATAACCCCTGAACCAGCGCCCCGAGCACCATCCAGACACTGAACTGGGTAAGACCCACCGCGCCTATGCCTAGAATTTTTCCAAGCATCAATTGGAAAGGCTTCACCGAGGTTATGATCACTTCTACGATGCGGCTGCTTTTCTCTTCCATCACCCCGCGCATGACCATGGTGCCGTAGATGAGCAGGACTACATAGATGGCAAAGCCCATAAAATAGCCCACCACCGTTGCCGCAAAGGCACTGCCCGGCCTTCGCATCCGCCCTTTACCAGTAATTCCCGTTTCTAATTCAATGTCCGGCCTGACTTTGAGCTCCTGCTTGTCCAGGCCCAGACGTTCCAGATTGATCCGTTCTATACTGCTTTCCAGCGCTGACTCCACGTAGTATTTGGTGGCCATGGAGACCTGCCGGGGCGCCATTAATTCTAATCCGGTTGGATCGCCCGGCTTTACTTTCGGGATGTACAAAAATGCCGTATACCCCAAATCCTCATAGATACTTTCCAGGCTGTCGCGGGACAACGCGGAGTTTTCGAACCCAAAATAAATGCCCGTGGTATCCTTCAAATGCCCGAAGTAGCCGCTGTCATCTTTGACCAGAATACGCTGCGTTTCCATGTCCAGGTTGAACAGCAACAGCGGCAGCAGGATGATGGTGGCCATGCCCAGCGGCGTGAGCAAGGTCAAGACCAGAAAGGAGCGCTTGCGCACCCGCGTGATGTATTCCCGCTGAATAATCAGCCAGACCTTATGCATGACCGGCGTTTTCCGTAATCAATTGGATAAAAATATCGTTTAACGAAGGCAAAATTTCGCGATAAGACAGCACTTCCATCGGCCTGCTGATGAGCAAACCTAGCAGATCATTTCCGGCGAAGGGCTCGCGCAGCCGGATCAACAGCAGGTCAGTCTGCTGCTCCAGTACTTCAAAACCCGGATGGGTCAGACTGCCGGTGTCCCCGCGGTAGCGCACTTCAACCAAATGCTTTTTGTGAGCATCCCGGATGCCGGCCACCTGGCCGGTGAGCACAACCCGACCGCGGTTGAGCAACAGGATGTCGGAACAAAGCTCCTGCACTTGCTCCATGCGATGGGTGGAAAAAATCACCGTCGTGCCCTGGCGCCGCAATTCCTCAATTTCCGTGCTGAGCAGATTGCTGCTGATGGGGTCCAGGCCAGAAAAAGGCTCATCCAAAATGATCAGCCCGGGTTCGTGCAGCACCGTGGCGATAAACTGCACCTTTTGCTGCATCCCTTTGGACAAATCTTCAACGTATTTGCCAGCCCAATCGCTCAACTCCAGTTTTGCCAACCAGCGTTTTATGCGGAGTTTGGCTTCGGCTGATTTCATGCCTTTTAAACGCGCCAGGTAGAGCAACTGCTCGTGAACCCCCATCTTTTTGTAGAGGCCGCGCTCCTCCGGCATATACCCGATGCCAGACGACTGCTGACCGCTCGCCGGCTGCCCTTGCAGTAGAATTTGACCGGAATCCGGTCCCAAAATACCCGTTACCAGGCGGATCAAGGTCGTTTTTCCAGCTCCGTTCGGCCCCAAAAGCCCAAAAGCCGCTCCCTTGACCACTTCCATGCTCACGTCATGCAAAGCTTCCAGGGCCCCAAAGCGTTTTGAAACGGAGCGCAACTCCAACGTAAACGACATCGCCGCAAGTTAACGATTGCGCGCGGTTCAGAAACCCTGCAACCCGATGCTTCAGTGCAGGAGCATGCGTTTGTTTCCGCAAGCGTCCAAATACAGTTGCATGGGCCTTGGATCAGTTACCAGCCTGCCGTAAACGTCGTAAAATTTGCCCCGCTGGTCTTCGGGAACATCACAAGGCAATGGCTCGATGACTTCGGGCGTTCCCGAAGTTCTGGCATGAAGCAACCCCAAAGTCTGTCCATCCAAACTGAGCAGACGCATGGACGTCGTGCTCCACAAGTAGGCATCAACGCGGATCCAGTCCGCGCCTGCCAAAAAGGCATCAGGTAATGCACCCAAATCCAGCCGCAAAGATTCGCCTGCAAACTGGAACGTGCTATCCTGGACCACCAGTTGCCAGAGAATCTTCATATTCGGGCCAATGTTTACCGTGCTATCCCCAGTGGCCGAGCGAATCAGCACTTGCAAGCTCAGCACACTATCCGCGCTAACGGCATTGCCTAAAGGGGGTATTATTTTAAGGGTGAAGGCAGGTACAGGCGCACCAGACCCTTCTTTCAACAAACTCTGAAGGTAGTTTACCACCAGCATATTGGCTGGATCTTCGGCTACATCAAACCACTCGAATCGATCCCGTTGGAGATCGTACAACACGGGAACATAATCGATGTTATTTTTTAGGCAGGAGCCGGAAGGATCCCAGGCTAGTTCTATGTAGTGCCAGTCATCCGTCAGTACCGACCGCGCAACATCACATCGCAACCGGGGATCTCCATTGAGGCGAATCTCCGACACCACAGGCCGGGCCACTCCGGTTCCGTTCATCATCGGTACCAGCGATTGTCCGTCCAGGTAGCTGCTGTCGCCGAGGACAACGGGCTTTGGCAAGCCGGTTAAATCACAGAGGGTAGGGAAAAGATCGATTAAGCTCACTGGTTCAGCGATCCGTTTGCCAACCGGGTTTCTGGGATCGTACAGGATCAGCGGAACGCGGAGGTCAGTTTCCCACAGCGAATTTTTGGCCCAATGACTGTGTTCGCCCATGCTGAAACCGTGATCCGAGAGCATCACGATCAGCGTATTGTCAGCCAGTCCAAGCGAATCCAGGGCGTCTACTAAACGGCCTACCTCGTAATCAAAAAAGCGGATCGTTGCGTGGTAGGCCATATTGGCGTTGGCCATGCGCACCAAACGCAATTCTGCAGGGCTAAAAGCGGTGAATCCGGCATAGGCCAGCGCGAACTGGTCAAACGATGCCTGATGCTCCGCGTTTGTGGTTGCCATGGCTTGGGCAGCCGCAGGCAGTTGCCCGAGCACAGCAGCGCTTCCCCCGGGACCAAAATCAGGCAGAGGCCAGCCGTCCGGATTTTCAGCACTCTGGTAGTTGACCGT
>CAYSDI010000012.1:0-2477 GCA_964429745.1 uncultured Chitinophagales bacterium
CTGCTGAGCATCGTCATCCCGGTGTTCAACGAGCGGGATACCGTGCGGGTGCTGCTTGACCGGGTGCGCGCGGCCCCCGCCCCCGGCTGGCGGCGCCAGGTGATAATCGTAGACGATGGTTCCACCGACGGCACGCCCGATGAACTGCGCGCCTGGCTGGCCGCACAGGAAAATGCATCCGGCGCCACAGAGCAAAACGCCACCTACAAGCTGGTGGAAATGCCCCGCAACCAGGGCAAAGGCGCCGCGTTGCGCCAGGGCTTTGTGCATTGCCAGGGCGATGTGGTGCTGATCCAGGACGCCGATCTGGAATACGATCCAGGGGATTACCCCGCGCTGCTTGCCCCGTTTTTTGGGTCCGCTCGCGTGGTCTATGGTTCGCGAATTTTGCATCCTGGCAACCACCGGCACAGCGCATTGCGCTTTTACCTTGGGGGCAGGCTCGTAACCTTAGTCACGAACCTATTGTTCGGGTCGCAGCTCACCGACGAGCCCACCGGATACAAGCTCTTCCGCCGCGACCTGCTCCAAGCTATTCCCCTGGAATGCCAAGGGTTTGAATTCTGTCCGGAAGTGACCGCAAAACTGTTGCGGCTTAATGTGCCCATCTGGGAAGTTCCCATTCGCTACGCGCCGCGCAAACCGGAAGAGGGCAAAAAAATCGGCTGGAAAGACGGGGTCGAAGCCCTTTGGACCCTCGGGCGATGGCGCTGGCGGCAGTTCTAAACCCAGGCAAGCATGCGAGCGAAATTTGGCAACTTCGCTGTGTGCAGTCTCTATCTTCCGCGCTTAGAGCGCTCGCGAATGTTCCAACCCTGCTGTGGAGCGTACTCCGCCCTTCGCCAGTTGCGAACGAGGGCCGTCCGCTTTCCGGCTGGCTGCGCTTCTTCTTTTTGGCTTCGCTGTATGCGCTGATGGTGCTGCGCTGGGGCTATGAGTACGGCCGAAACGATCAAATGCAAACGCTGGCCTACGCGCAAATGCTGGCCGACCCTTCGCTCTATCCCGTCGACTTTTACCTGCGCGGCGTCCACGAACATGTGCCTAACGAGCGCTTCGTTTTTTCGCGCCTGCTCGCGCTGGGCGCCGCGAACCTACCGCTCGTTTCGCTCGTTGGCCACGTTTTTTTTTCGCTGTTGCTCCTGCACTACATGGATCGGATTGCCGGTCTTTTTGTGCGAAACGACGCGCTGCGATGGGGTCTATTGCTGGCGCTCTTTGTTCCACTTTACGGCGTCAACCTGGGCGGCAACGAACTTTGGTACAACTCTTTTTTTGTGTCCAACGTGGTCAAAACACTGGGCATGGCCGGAATATGGTGGTTGCTCCAGGGCCGGGTTTGGCCAGTTTTTGCCGCTTTTGCCGCGGTGGCCCTCATGCAACCAGTGGTGGGCATTCAACTGTTTGGGCTGGCCAGCGGCGCGCTGTTTCTGACGCTGGTCGGGCAGCGCAAAAGTGCCCCTTTAGCCGCTGCAACTTCATGGGCTGCCTGGTTCGGTTCAAATGCCCTCTGGCTGCTCACGGCAGGCGTATGGATTATTTTTCTTCGCATTCACTTTGAAGAGGAATCCCCCCCCAACCCGGATCGCTTTTTTGACATTCTCTTCGTCTTTCGCGCACCCCACCACTACTGGCCCCCTTCGTGGTCGCTGAAAAGTTGGGTGGTGGAGGGAACTTTGGCCGTTGCCGCTTGGGTCTTTTTTCGCCGACGCGCCCCAATTTTAGGCCAATGGATTGCGCTCAGTTTCCTGGCCTGCGGCCTCTACCTGCTGGGCACCGTCGGGCTGCGGTTTACGGAAGCCGGTGCTTTGCAGGGATTTAAGGTGACCATCTGGCTGGAATTTTTTGGCCTGGTAGCGCTCGCTGCGTGGTTGGAGCCTTTTGCAGATTGGGCGATTAACCCTCGTTGGCAACAGCGCTTCCGCCGGAGTTTGTCCCTTTTGACGTTGTTCGCGTTGGTGCTGGCCTTTGGGTTTGGTGGCCGAATTCCGCTGGATGTGCCGCGCGACACCCGGGCGCTTGCGGAGCGCGGCAGCGCTGTGGACATTTGCATCCAGGCCAGTACCCTCACCCCCGTTAACGCGTGTTTTGCCCATCCCATCGGGTTCACTGAACTCAAGGTTTACGGCAAACGCAGCAGCTATGTGGACTACAAAGTGCTGGTGCACACCCGAGCGGCCATGCACCGCTGGTATGCTCGTATTCAACTCCTTTACGGCCTGTCGCTGGAACAAGACCTGCCCGCGTCCCAGCGCTACCGTTGGGCCAACAACTACTTTCGGAACCTCAGCCCGGTGGCGTGCCAGGACCTCGCCGCTGCTGGCATCACCCACCTGCTCACTTTTGGCAATGTGCAGTTGCCTTTTCCAGTAGTTTGCCGCAACAGCCACTGGGTCATTTATTTGCTCCAGCCGCAAAAGACCATCATTATTCCCGGGCAGGATGATCAGGAGGCTCCTTAGGCGGCTCCTTGCTTT
>CAYSDI010000012.1:2577-54362 GCA_964429745.1 uncultured Chitinophagales bacterium
TGGTCTGGTCCGCATGGTCTGGTCCGCATGGTCTGGTCCGCATGGTCTGGTCCGCATGGTCCGGTCCGCATGGTCTGGTCCGCATGGTCTGGTCCGCATGGTCTGGTCCGCATGGTCTGGTCCCTCTTATTAAGCCTGTCTTGTTTACTCCTTATGCGCCTTCTTTTGCCTGGTTTTCTCGCCTTTCTGGTCTGGAGTGCCGCAACCATGGCCCTCTACCAACGCTGGTTTCTGGCTGGTCCGGAGGCTGCAAGGACATTGGGGTCGATCGCGCCGGAAGTAAGCGCTAAAACTGCTGATACTGACCTTCCGTTGAAGGCAGCCAAATTGCCCTTCGCCCAAACGGACGGACAGGATAACGCTGGTGACCAGGCGGGGAATCAGGAATTCGCTGAACCAGCTTCATCGCTTTTACCAGTTTCTGAGCGCCTAAATCTTGTATCGGTTTCCGGCGCGGCGCCATGGCTTCCCGACCCCGCTTCTTCAGATGCCCTGGAAAATTGGGCCAAAAAACTGGCGGATCAACCCGGCTCTGGCGTCGTCATTTTTTGCAACTATTCACCTTCCGAAGGACAGCCCTCGCCAACGCCAGGCAAGTCGCTTCACCCGGCTGCTTCCCGAGGCAATGCCGTTCGCACAGCCCTCTTTAAGCAGGGCATCCAACCGGCCCGATGTACGCTGGTTTACCGGCAGGTCAGCGATGATGCTTTGAAACGCGAGGGTTATGCTCACCTGGTTTTCGTGGCCGACGACCCGGTTCCTTGGTCCGCTTCCATGACCAGAGTCTTATCAACCTTCGCTGCGAAAAATCCTGAAAAGGAGCTGTCATCTGCCGTTTCGGGCCAAGGAGGAATGCTATTGACACGGCACTTGCGCTTTGATTACGGCAGCAGTTCCCTGCCAACCGATCCCGAAACCGCAGCCTTTTTTTCAAATTTCAGCGAATACCTGAACCGACATCCCGAAAAATCCGTATGCATCACCGGACATACCTGCGATATCTCCAGCGCCGGGTTTAACCAGCGGTTGGGGGCGGCGAGAGCTGCTTCCGTCCGTCAGCGGTTGCTTGAGTTGGGTGTAGCTCCGGACAGGTTGCAAGCAGGTTCGGCAGGCGAAGAGCAACCGATCGGTGAAAACAGCAGCAGCCCGGGTCAGCAAGCCAACCGCAGAGTAGAACTTCTGCTTCGCTAGTTCAGCATTCTATCCGCATATTCATGACTTTGGAACTGATTTTTTTAGCCTGCGGCCTTTTCGGAGCCTTTTGCATCGGGCTGTTTACGGCTTTGTACGCCTCCAAAACCCGCCATCATCAGGCGGAGACTGATTTGGCAGAGCTGAATGCCAAACTCCAGGAAAGCCAGGAGGCGCTGGACAAAACTTCTGGCAGAATAGAAGAATTGCGGGAGCGCATTGCCGCTGGTGTTGATCCGGAAGTGTACATGGCCTTGCGCGATCGCTATGATCTGATGGAGTATGAACATGTAGAACTGGAGCGCCGTGTAGCCCTCGGGTTGCTGGGCAAGCGACGGGAAAGTGCAGATGACCTGCGCTTTCTGGAAGAAATAGGCATTTCCATTACGGGCGAAGTGCCGCCGGAAGACCTCGACGATTTGACCCGTATCCAAGGCATCAGTCCCTATCTGGCGGAGCGGCTCAAGAACATTGGAATTCGCACCTATGATCAGATCGCCCGGCTTAGTGACGATCAGGTGCGCCGCGTTAACGATGCCATAGAAATCCTGCCCGGACGCATTCGACGCGAAGATTGGGTTGGGCAATGCCGCCGCGTCATGGGGACGGTAAAGAAGTCCTGATCAGATAATGAAGATGAAGCCCAAGGTTGGCAGCAAGGTCCCACCCTCATTTTCAAGCTCTTTCATGAGGTAGCGTTGGTCATCTGCTGGATCCACCAGGAAAGTACCGTCAGCAGAAGACTGGGGCAACAAAAAGCCAGGTTGAGGCGATTGGAAATTATATAAATTCTCAATATCAAGATACAAGTTCAAGTTCCAACGGTCAAACGACCACTTCTTGTCTACCCGCACATCCAAACCATGACTTGCACCGAGCCTTAAACTGTTTAACTGATCCAGGGCCAGCACACCGCTGTTGTTCAACTGCCACGAGCTGATCAAGGAAGAGGTTTCCAGATCAAAAGGCGTGTAAGGCAAGCCCCCTGCATAGCGAAAACGCGCACCAAGCTCCCAATTCCGTTTAAAACGGACCCCCGCAGTCAGGCTGACAATGCTCCGGTTGTCCCACGAAGAAGGGACGAACTCGCCCCGCTTGTCTTGGAATTCTGAAACCACATACGTATAGGCGAATATGCCGAAAAAGCCTTTATACAACTTTTGTTGGGCAGAAAACTCAATACCGTATGCCCTGCCTTCGCCGATGGGCAAAACGGGTTCATTGCCAATGACCCCGAAGTCCGCTCCGAGGTTAGCCAGGGCAACGGAATCCCGGATGAGGAAGGGATAGTCTGCGTAGCGCTTGTAAAACCCTTCCACCGTGACCCGGCTATTAAAAGTGGTGTTGTACTCCAGGCCAGCTACGAGATGATCTGCGCGAATGTATTTGGCTCCATTATCCCGGTTGACGAGGGTGTTGTTCTCATCTCGGTAACCCAAAACGGTGTATGCCGGAAGCTGGTAGTAGCGCCCGGCATTCGCGTTTAAACTCCAGGCAGGGGCAAAGGTCCAACTGGCACTAACCCTCGGTGAAAGCTGGTCCAACGGATTGCTCATGGCGTCGCCATAAGATGCCCCATCGGCGCGCAATCCAGCCGCCAACGTTACGCGGTCTGCTGCAAACGACCGGCTAACCTGTGCAAATAAACCATATTTGTGAAAATCCAATGCGGAAGAAAACTCGATCGTCTGCGGACCGGCAGCATCGAAAACCCTGTTAAAAGTTTCGTTGGTGTAACGCACGTATTCGTAGGCCACCCCTGCATCAACCTTGAAACCGTTTAATCGGCTAGTATTTTCCAGCCGGAATTTGTTCTCCATCTCCTGAGAATCATAGTCTAAGATTAAATTGTCCTGACTGGATTCGTCGTTGCCCGCATACTTGACCGCGCTGTTGTTCAACATGTTTCGGCTGCCTACCACGGTAACATAGCCTTTATTATGGTAGTGTTTAAATACTGCTCCAAGGGTGTAGTTCCATTGTTCATTGACCGGCAATAAATCCAGCAGGTAGCGCTGATCTTCTGTTTCGTTGGCATCCTTGTTCAAGGCAAACTGATCAATGGCTCCTATGCCCAAAAAAGTAAGCTCGTTGGATGCCCCTATCTTGACTTTGTAGCGGAATTGAAAGTCGTTGTACGTAGGCAAAAAAGGCAAATCCAGTGCTTTAAACAAGAATTGCAAGTAGGAACGCCTGGCGCTAATGAGCACGTTGCCTGTGGTCCCCACCGGTCCCTCTAACGTAGCCCCCACGTCGGAGGAGCCCGTGGTCAGGGTTGCCCCCCAGCGGTCCGTACGCCCTTCGCGGAACTTGAAATCAAAGACAGAGCTCAGAGCGTTGCCCCTGGACGCTGGAAAAGCTCCTGTGAACAAATCCACTTCGCGCAAAAAATCCACATTGATCAAACCGACCGGACCTCCGGAACTTCCTTGTGTAGCAAAGTGATTAATGTTGGGGACTTCTATCCCATCGATAAAAAAGCGGTTTTCGTTGGGCGCTCCGCCCCGAATCAGAATATCGTTTCTAAACGACGATGTAGAGCTTACCCCGGGCAAGCTTCGGATAACCCGCGAAATATCCCGGCTTCCCCCAGGGTTGCGCTGTATTTCTTCCGTGCCAATGGTGCGCAAGGATACCGGGCTTTCTGCTGTTTTGTTGAAAGGGCTAGCCCGCACCTGAACGCTTTCCAACATTTTGACATCAGGTGCCAGGCGAACGTCAGCGCGTTGCTCGCGGTTGTTGTAAGCCCTGACCTCATAAACAACCGCTGGTTTGTATCCTACCGAAGTGAATTCAAGGTTGTATACCGCGGGCTCAAGATTCTCCAGGCGAAAATTGCCTTCTACGTCTGTGGCAACGCCTATGGTTGTTCCCTGAATGATTACGTTGGCAAATGGGATGCCCTGGTTATCCGTATCATCCAATACCGATCCTGCAATCACACCGGTCTGGCCTTGAGCAACATAGGCAAACATAAAAGCCAAAACCAGCAAGTACCTCGATTTCATCCGGGGCAAAACAAAGAAAGAACCGAATAGTTCGGTTCTTTCTTTGCGTTCTTTTTGAAGAAATAATTGCTGGGGTGGGGAATGGAGCGCTGCCGTCAGCGTTCAAAGCCGATGCGCTCTAAGTAATCTTTGAGTTGCTTGCGGGCAAAAAAGATGCGGCTTTTAACGGTGCCGAGCGGCAAGCGCAATTCGTCCGCAATCTCCTGGTACTTGTAGCCCTGAAAATGCTTCAAGAAAGGCACGCGATACTCGGGAGCCAACGTCTTAATAGCAGCCTGGAGGTCCTGCATGACAAAACTGTCCTCAGCCTCGTTGCTGGCGAATTCCTGAGAAGAGTTGATCAGGTACAAGTTATCGGTCTTATCAAGTACGGTGGAGTGCTTTACGCGTCTGCGGTAATCGTTGATGAATATGTTGCGCATGATCGTCAGCAACCAAGCTTTGAGGTTGGTTCCGTCTGAAAACTTTTCCCGGTTGGCAATAGCGCGGTAGTACGTCTCCTGCAACAGGTCGTGTGCGTTGTTGTAGTCGCGCGTCAGGCTGTACGCATACGCAGTTAAGGGAGAGTCGTGCTTTTGGATGGACTGGGAGAATTCGGAGGATTGCATAAGACGAAGATTAGGTGGTGCTGAAGGGATCATTCATTTTACTCTTCAAATTTACACCCTAAATAGCGAAAGGACCAACTTTTGTTTAACTATTTTAAGAAAAGGTTAAACAGTTCAGATTGCCCTCAAACCGACTCGATGAACGCCATCATGCTCTCTTCTCCGTCCAACAAGCGTATTCCAGTGGGCATCCGGCCGTGGAAGTCCCGAAAGCGGGCGCCGCTCACCGCCAAGTTGCGGCCGGGGAATGCGTCTCCGAGGCGGTGAAGGTATCCTTCCAGATCAGCAACGGAGGGTTGGGTGGTCCCAATCATGCATAACCAGTCAAAATGGCGCACTTTGCCTACGCTGACAAGATCGGCGAACGGAACACTCGCCCCTAAATAAATGACCCGGTGCCCCCTCCTTTTCAAGGCGTAATGCCAGAACAGCAAGCCAATTTCATGCCACTCTCCTTCTGGGAGGTACAACATGAGCGTTTTAGTTTCCTCGCTGGGTTTGGCATACTGGGCGTCAATGGCCACAATGAGCTTTTGCCGGATCAGGCAGGTGACGAAGTGCTCATGAGCCGGGGTAATAGAGCCCGTTTGCCACATCACACCGATTCTGTTGAGAAATGGAAAAATTACGTGGCGCATGGTATCCTCAAACCCGATTCGCAGCGTAGATGTGCTGACAATCTTCTCAAAACGATCCTCATCCAAGTCAATCATGGAGAGGACCATGGCATCGACCTGTCCCTCGGGAACACCCTCAACAATAGCTGCTTGTTCAACATTAGCCTCAATCTCTCCCGGACTCATTCCCGCAATCTGAGAAATTCTGACCCCCTGCCTGTTGAGCACCGCTATGTTGAGCAGGGCTTTGAGGTCCTCATCCGAATAGGAGCGAATGTTAGTAGAACTCCGGTTTGGGCTCAAAATACCATAGCGCTGCTCCCACATGCGGATGGTGTGCGCCTTGATACCAGAAAGGTGTTCTAAATCGCGAATGGAATAATTGACTTTCAACGGATGCTCTGTTTAAGTAAAGTTACAAAACATTAAACAAACAAAAGCCCACCTGGTTTTGAAGGATTCCCCAAAATGCCAGCAGAAATGCCGAAATTTCGCCTCCGATGCGCAAAATGCCTTCCCGAATGATTCGAACCATTTTCCTTCAGGTATCGCTGGCCTCTTTGGTCCTTTCCTGCTCTGATCAGCCCAAAGCTGGACCTGAGCAATACCCTGGCTCTGAGGTCTTGGTGGGAACCTGGCAATCACAAGAGCTGACTATTCGCCTCCACAGCGCTTACGGCGTACCCGACAGCCTTGCGGAAGTGCAGGCAAAGCCCAGCAATTGGGTCGAAGTCATGGGCTTGCTGCCCATTGAAACCACGTTCAACGCGGATTATACTTATTCAGCAGTCTACCGCGAACCGGATGGAACCCTACGCTCCGAAACTTCCGGGTATTTTGAAATGTTTGGCCGGGACTCGCTCCTGATCCATCGGCTAGTTCCCAGCAAGGAGACCATTCGCCATTCCTGGATCCAGAAAAACGATTCTGTTTACGGATTCAGCAGCTTGGTAGACTACGACCGGGATGGCCAGGTAGACGATGAGCTCTTTGCCATCAATAAGCGGATTAGCCGGTGATTCCGCCATAGAAAGGCGGAATTGCCTTACCTTGTGAGGATGTTTTCTTTCCACCGTTCCATCCCCGTATTGCTGGTTCTGCTTGGATCAGCAGTGCTCCCGTTACAGGCACAGGACACCCTTAAGGTCATGTATTACAACCTGTTGAACTTTCCTGACGGCGGGGCAGTCAATCGGCAGGATACCATGGAGCGCATCTTTGATTACGTTCGGCCCGATGTGCTGTTTGTTTGTGAGCTAACGAGTGTTTCCGGAGCCAATGAGCTTCTGGCCACGCTGAACGGACTTGGTGCAGGACCCTACCAGCGCGCCAACTATGTGGCCAATCAAAGTAGCGAAAACAACCTCCAAAACATGTGTTTCTACCGCAGCGAAAAACTGTCGCTGCAGGGCCAGGATGAAATTCTGACCGGCCTTCGCGACATTAACGAATACGAGCTTTTTCAGGTTGATGGCATAACCGGTGACACCGTGTTCCTGGACTTTTATGTGGCACACCTCAAAGCCGCGTCGGGCGGAGTCAACGAAGCAGAGCGCGAAGCTGCCATCCTTAATCTCAAGACCCACCTCAATACCCGTCCCCCCGGCCGAAACCTTGTTTTTGGCGGCGACCTGAACTTCTACGACAGTTTCGAGGGTGGTTACCAAGCGCTTCTCAACAATCCACCCGTTGTCTTTGAAGACCCGATTAACAGGCCCGGAAGCTGGTCTAACAGCATCGCCTTTGACGACATTCACACCCAAAGTACCCGGAGCGGTTCCTTCGGCGGCGGGGCGAGCGGCGGATTGGATGATCGATTCGACATTATTCTGCTCTCTGATAACATCCTTGATGCTACTGGCGATGTCCGCTACCACACTGGTTCTTACAAAGCCATTGGGAACGATGGAGCGCATTTTAATCAAAGTGTGAACAGCGGGGTGAACAACTCAGCACCACCAGCCGTGATTTCAGCCCTGTACCAAAGCTCAGACCACCTTCCTGTGGTCATGGAGTTGATCTTGAACTCTGAACCCATCGTACCCGTAGATACAGGTACAGCATGCGGCGAACTTTTCTTTTCAGAATACGTCGAAGGAACATCCAACAATAAGGCGCTGGAACTTTACAACGCCAGCGCTGAAACCCTTGACCTCAGTGCCTACAGCATTGCGCTGTACAACAACGGCGGTACTACTGCCAACAGCACGTTATCGCTGACGGGCCTACTGGACGCAGGACAGACCTACCAGGTGGTCAATAGCTCGGCCAGCGCTCCGCTACTCTCCCTGGCCGATGTAACCTCCGGGGTTACCTTTTACAACGGCGATGACGCCCTGGCGCTCTTCCGCGGCAGCGTGATCATTGACCGAATTGGCGTGATCGGTATTGATCCGGGAACCAATTGGACCGTCGGAACCGGCGCTACTTCGGAATACACACTGGTGCGGAAACCCGAAGTGCAGTCCGGGCAAACCAACTGGGCTTTAGGAGCGGGGGAATGGCTGGTTTTTCCGCAAGACGACTTCAGTAAGTTCGGCAGCCACAGTGCGGATCCCTGCGAGGTGCCCCCGGTGTTGTGTTCCCCGGTTACTGCTCCAATAGGGTTGGCCAGCAGCGTTGCTCCTGGTGGCGTCTCGCTGAGTTGGGATGATGTGGATGGCGCTGTCAAATGCGAAGTAAACGGCCGACCTTCCGGAGCAACGTCTTTTGCAAAAATCCGCGTGAACGTCCCTCCCTACGCTGCATTTGTGCCCGCCGCGCAACTCAACCCCGGTGCAACTTATGAATGGAAAGTTCGCTGTGCCTGTACCTTGAGCCCGCTGGTGGTTACCCCTTTCTCAACACTGCAGAGCTTCTCCTGGCCGGTAGCTCGGTTGGTAGAAAACTCCGAACAGCAAGCAGAGCCGCAAACAGCGCCGCAGAGGAATGCCCTTGCTGGGATCACCGTATCGGAAATTTACCCGAACCCAGCATCGGATGTGGTGTATCTTCATTGGTCTGAGGTTCAACCTGGGTTAACGTGGGTGCTCCTGGATGTCCAGGGCAAAACCGTCGCCACCGGCAGGGCGGACCAACCCCTTCAACAAGTAGCGGTCAGCCACTTGCCTGCCGGAATTTACAAACTTCGCAGCGCGGGAATTTTGACCAAAACATTTGGAACTGTGGTAGTTTTAAGGTAGTTTTATTAAGCAACGACAGGGAGGTATTTCAATGAGTTTCAGGACGTAAAGGCATGTTGCCCAAGTTCTTTTGCATTAATGTTTTACCATGTTCGTTAAGCTCCCCCGCTTTGCTCTCCCGCTGTCCGTTTGTACCCTCATCATGCTGTTTTTTCTGGCACTGCTCCCCTCGGGATTGCAGAGTCAAAGCGGTGTTTGGAGCCCGGTCACGCCCACTAACCTTCCAACTGCGCGCCATGAGTGTTCTTTTGGCCAATTGGGCGACAAATTCTACCTGCTTGGCGGAAGAGGCCTAAAGCCCGTTCAGGCTTACGATCCAGCTACCAATTCCTGGATTACACTCGGATTTACGCCACAGGAAATCCACCACTTTCAGGCCGTTGAATTTCACGGGCTGATGTACCTCATTTGTGCCTTCCAGGGAAACTTCCCCGCAGAAACAGGAATTCCCTTTCTGTACATCTACGATCCATTGAGCGATTCCTGGTTTGTCGGACCGGACATTCCCTCAGCACGCGTTCGGGGCTCTGCCGGTGTGGTGTTGCGCGATGACAAATTTTACATCGCAGGTGGGCTAACAGACGGGCACCGCTCCGGATGGGTCAAATGGTTTGACGAGTACAACCCGGCTACCAACGGCTGGACCGTGCTGCCAGATGCCCCACGCGCCAGAGACCATTTCGCGGCTGCCCAGGTGGATGATCTGCTGGTTTGTGCCGGGGGAAGGCGCTCCGGTGCTGGCACGGGATTTTTTGGCACCTTCGACTCAGTCGTTAAAAAAACAGACATCTACGACTTCAATACTGGTTTCTGGACCACCCTCGCCTCGCCTGCCGGTGATTTGCCGACGGGGCGGGCAGGCTGCGCTGCAGGCGTATTGGATGGTGAAATCATCGTAATAGGGGGCGAAAGCTCCAGCCAAAGCAGTGCGCACAAACAAACCCAGGCTCTTGATCCGGTTGCGGGAACCTGGCGAACACTGACCAACCTCATCACTGGCCGTCACGGCAGCCAGGCTATAGTCAATAACGGGTGCATTTACATTGCTGCCGGTTCAGGAAGTCGCGGCGGAAGTCCTGAGTTAAACAGCATGGAAGTTTTCCATTTTGACGGTATTACCACTCCGGTTGGTACCGCGCTGGTAGCCGGTGTCCCGAGTGCTTCGAGCCCGACCATTGCTTTAACGGAGCCTGACCAGGTAACCCCCTTTGCCATCCAAGTGGCGCACGCTGCGGGCAACCAGGCTATCTTGATACACGACATCCTTTCCGGAGATCAGCCGGCCTTCGCTTTCCTGGATTCTTTGATCTTTCCCTTTGCGCTGGCTCCGGCCAACGACTTTGCGCTCTCTTTTGCGTTCTCTCCAGAAGATACCGGATGGTATGCTTCAGAACTCCGCGTTGTTTATGGTGCTGCGCTGGATACTTTAGTCATCCTGATTCAAGCCGAAAGCCGGATCGGATGCTCTACTGATTTGGCGCCAGCAGGATTGACCACCACCATCAACACCTCGTCTGTCCAATTCTCCTGGGGCGAGATTGATCAAGCGGTAAAATGCGAACTGCAAGGCCGAAAAGTGGGAACTTCCTCGTTCGCCAAACGCCGGTTCAATGTGCCGCCGCACTCGATAACGCTGCCGCTGAATTTGTTCGCGTCAGCTACCACCTATGAATGGAAAATTCGCTGCGCCTGCAGTGTCGCCCCGCTCCAAGCCACAGGCTTCTCGGCACTGGCGCAATTCACCACGCCTGGTGCCCGTCTCGGTGAGCTCGTTCAGGGAACCTGGTCCCTTTCGCCCAACCCGGCAGTGAATCAGGTGTTGATTGCCGCACCACAAGCAAGTTTATGGTCGGGCGAAGGGCCCTGGACCCTGGAACTGCTGGACATGCTGGGGCGTAGCCTGCGCGTGGAACGTTTTACGGGTACCCAGGTCGCCCTGGAACGCGATGGCCTTTCGCCCGGAACTTACCTGGTCAGGCTCAGCAACGGCCGCTACAGTGAAACGCTTCCCCTCTTTTGGGAGTAAAAGGGCCCGGAAGTAAAGCGCACCTCACCCCAGCGCCATGCCCTGAGCGGCGGGCTGCAAGATGCTTTTGCCCTTCATTCGGACCCTGAAAGGGCAATCGGTATGGCACGGTACATGAAGAATCATTTTGTGTTCTTCGGTATCCCTGCGCCGGAGCGCCGAAAGATTCAACTGCTTTTTGTCAAAGACTATGAGTCACTGGATCGGCATGAGAAGATCAGGTGCTGGAGGACCTCTGGATAGCGCCGAATCGCGAATGCCAATATGTGGCCTGTGACTGGCTCCACGGCGAATCAAAAACGTTACCTAAAGGCTATGCGGATAAAGTAGAAGACTGGGTTTGCCGAAAATCCTGGTGGTACACCGTAGACGGATTAGCCAGCCACGTGTTGGGCACTTACCTGCTTTCGTTTCCGGAGGAAAGTGGGCAGCGCCTGAAGCGCTGGATGGAGTCCGGCAACCTTTGGCTCCAGCGTTGTGCCGTCTTGCATCAATTGACGTACCGAGAAAAAACCAATACAGACTTCCTTTACGGGCACGTGCTCACTTTGGCAGATTCCAAAGAATTCTTTCTCCAAAAGGCCATGGGCTGGGCGTTGCGGGAATACGCAAAAACGGACCCCGAAGGGGTCCGAACATGGTTGGTGGGAAACAAAGTACCCGCGTCAACCCGACGCGAGGAGGGAAAGCACATGCGGTAAAACGCACCTGCGCTGAGGCGATGAAGCAGGACCTATCGGCCGGACCTAACCAGCGCTTCGCGACAACCCAGGACGGTTGTCCATGGCAATAACCATCGCCTTTGGTTTGCGTCCGGGAACAAACATTTTAATGGTCATCGCAACCAATAATAAAGGAATAGCCAAAACGGCGATGGGAATGGCCATCACTATTTCGGCAATTGACTGAATCGATTTCATGCACCTGAACTTTATGGTAAAAAAACCAGAAATGTGACAAGGTCACAGATAATCACCTGATTACTTGCATCAATATAGGCTTTAACGCAGAATTCCAAAGGTTTATTTTGGAAATTTTGTGACATGGATTTAGTTCGTAAACTCCCTTTAACTAATTGACAATGAATTGATTGATAAAAAATTTAGTGACAAAAAATAAGTTGGTCATCCGCAAAAAAAAATTAGTTTTAAGTGTCACAACGACACAAAGCCTGAAAAAGAGCGCCTAATCCTATAAAAAGCCCTGGTAAAGCCAGCATGTTAACCGGCTCTACCAGGGCATTTCCTATCCTGATTCGTGACTATCTATGTTGGAACATCATTGGAGCATCAACTGCCTGTTTTTGTCCCACTGAATTTCATAAGCAAAGGCCCAAACTTTTCGGGCATTTGCGGCCAGTTCAACATCCCACTCCAACATGCCATCGCCTTCGGAATGCCGGTCTGGGTCACCTTTTTTCAAGGTCACTTTGATGGTAGGATCAGCAGCAACAGGCACCTGGTCCTGAACCACCACCGCAATGGGCTTGCTGTGCGAGTTCCTGATTTCAAGGCTCCATTCTTCCGTTCGGAATCGGTCTGAGCTGAAAGCCTTGCTCTTCTCTTCTGAGTTCACCCGCTTGCGCTCTGCGTAAACCAATCGGTCGCGGCCCATCGGAAGGTCCATGGTGTCGCCAAAAACCCGCGGGTCAATGTGCGCCCTTCCCACGAAAGTGCCATCATAAAAGAGGTTGGCTAACCCGGGCAGTAGGTTGAGGTCTTCCCAGCCAGTGATCTGTGCCTGGATAAAGGACTCGCGATCCATTTTGGGAACGATGTAGTGCCGGTAGGTAGCCGGGAGGGTTTTTTCCTGGATCAACAAGAGGTGGTCAACGCCATCAGAGGGAATATGGTAACCCAGGTCAATGGCAAATTCTACGTTGGCAAAAGTTTGCACCACGCTGGCATAGTCCGCGGCTATTTTAGCATCATTCATGACTGGTGTCATCTCCGCGAAATCATAGGAAAGGTTTTTCGCTCTGGCACCGGACATGGTAGACATGGAAATTTCCTGAACCTGTTGGTAATATTGCGCATACCATATGGGAAGCGATGGTTTGCTTTGTCCCAGGCTTGGGTCATGGGTGCTGAGCGTTAACGGCACACTTTTCCAATCCTCTCCCGTACTCTGGCGCACATTGGCTTTGTAGGTCAGTGTAACTGGTTTGTCAGGACCGGATGAACGGATGTCGTACCCAGGGCTCCAACTGGCGCCACCGACCGTATAGTTAAACTCCAGTGTACCAGCGGTTGCCACTTTGCTGTACAGCACCACTCGCACTTGTTGTACCGGTTCAGGCTGTTGTTGAGGCACATACAGGATGGTGCTTTTGTATTGGGCCCAGATCTGCAACCTCGATTGCACCTGGCTGTACAGCAGCGTTTCTGCATCTTCTTCTGCATGTGCCTCAACCATATGCTCGTGGATGTCTTCTAATTTGGCACGCAGAAAAATCAGCGCTTCGCGCAAAACAGGCATCGTATCGCTGCCGCTCGCATTGGTCATAATGGGATTAGTGAGCAAAACCTGTTTTTCCTGCTGCAAAGCCTGGCGCCGGGCCTGGATTAGCTCGATGGAATATCCTAAGGTCCGAAGCGAGTCTTCGCTCCATTTAATTTTGCGGTTTAACGCCTTGACTTCGGTCGGCTCCTGCGCAGGCAAGGGCTGCCGGTAATGAACGTGGTGGCGAACGTCGAGAATAATGTAAGCGCCCTTTCCTCTGACCTGAATGCTGTTGGGGTCGATGTAGGGGCTTAAATCTTCCAGGACGATTTCGGTCTGGCCCTCGGGTAGGTGAACCTCTGCACTGCGAAAAATCTGTGCGCGGTTCAAAAACACTGTGACTTTGTCAATGGTAGAGGGTACGATGCGCTCCTCGGCTGCGGAGAGCGCGGCGGAACTAAATACCAGGAAAGGGGCAAAAAGGATGAGCTTCATAAGGACGAAATTTGCCCCTTGGATGCAAGAGGGGTAAGAATTCCATAAATCGGGCGAAAAAAATAGCCCTCCGCGCAACTTCGGTAACCCGAATCGGTCTTTGTGGCGTCTAAAGGGTAATTACTACCTCCATTCAGTCACCCATAACCGGGCAAGGGAGAGCTCAGGCTCTGCCAGTTCCTCTTAAACTCTAAAGATTGTCATGAGAACGATTCAATTGTTTGCCATTTTGCTGCTTGGCAGCTTCGTGTTTTCCAGATGCGATGAAAATGGCCTATGCCGCCGCGGAGAAGGACATCTGGTAGAAGAAACGCGCATCCTCCCCACCTTCTCCAAACTGGAAACCAAGGGCGCCTTCAACGTTACCCTGATTCCGCATGACACCTACCAAGTGGTCATCCAAGCCCAGGCAAACGTGATGAATGCCATAGAAAGCCGGGTTTCCGGAGGAGAACTTGTCCTGGACCTGGACGAGTGTTTTCGCAACTACGCCCCCATCCATGTCACGGTATATGCTCCCACTTTTGAAGCGGTTAAAATCAAAGGTTCCAGCGATTTAGACGCGACCGCACCCCTGATCACTCCGGCTTTCTCGCTGCAAATTGAAGGTTCTGGCGACGCGGTTTTAGCGCTGGAAACCGATCAGGTTGCCGTGTTCATCAGCGGTTCTGGTGATGTTGAATTATCGGGTTCTGCTGTGCTCCAGGATTTGGACATCGCAGGCTCCGGGAAGGTACACGCCTATGAACTTTGGACTTCAAAGACCGCTGTGCGCATTTCGGGTTCCGGCGATTGCCGGGTGTATGCGCAAGATGAGCTCAGCGTGCAAATCAGCGGCTCCGGAACAGTCTACTACAAAGGCTATCCAACACTGACCGAATTGGTCATCAGCGGCAGCGGTGAGGTCATTGATGCCAATTAAGGCCTGACTTTAGACGGCTTCCTTTTTGGAGCCTGAGTCTCTGAAAGAGACCACACCGTTGCCCGGGAGCCGGATAGTTTTCCACCGAGAAAAAAATTTGGGCGATCTTGTTCCAGGGCAGCCAAAATCGGAAACGATCTTTGCCTGCCCTGCTGCCTGTGGAATTGCAAGAATACGCTTTCAAGTTACTCGCCGAAACGCGATCTTCTGTTTTCCTGACGGGAAAGGCAGGGACGGGGAAAAGTACGTTTCTGCGTGAGGCTGTGCAGCGTTTACCTAAAAAGACGGTGGTGGTAGCCCCGACGGGCATTGCCGCTATCCAGGTCCGGGGAGAAACCCTCCACGCGTTCTTCAAGCTGCCATTTGGACCCATTCCACCAGGCGACCAGCGCCTCAAACAAATTCGCTACCCCTCAGACAAAAAAAAGCTGATGGTGGACATGGAGGTGTTGGTCATCGACGAGGTGTCGATGGTGCGCGCTGACCTGTTGGATGCTGTCGATGAGTGCCTGCGCCGGGTGCGCAAAGAATTTTTGCCTTTCGGCGGCGTGCAATTGCTGTTGGTGGGCGACTTATTGCAACTGGAGCCAGTTACTAAGGCTGTGGATTGGGAGCTTTTATGCAACTGGTACGCAAGCCCCTTCTTTTTTGAAGCGCGGGTGTTGCGCGAAATGGAGTTGGTCAACATCGAGTTGGAAAAAGTCTATCGGCAACAGGATCAAGCCTTCATCGCGCTGCTGGACCGGGTAAGGAAAGGGATGCCTACCTACGAGGATATGGTGCAGCTCAACCATTTGCCCAAAGTACCGAGTCCGTCTGAAGAGGAGTACTGCATTGTGCTAACGGGTACGCGGGCTTCTGCCGAAAGCACGAACCGGAGTCGTCTACAAGATCTGGCTGCGGAACTGGTGGCCTACGAAGGAGGAGTGACCGGTGACTTCCCGCAAAACCACCTGCCTACCGAGCGTTTGCTGGAGCTTAAAAAAGGGGCGCAAGTCATTTTTATCCGAAACGACATCGGGGCTTTTCGACGATGGGTTAACGGCACCTTGGGGGTCATAACCGAGACGGGCGATAACCAGGTAATCGTCCGTCTCCGGGATGGCACCGAGCACAAAGTGGAGCAGGTACGCTGGGAGCATATTCGCTATGCCGTGGACAAAGTGGGGAAAATCAGCGAAGAAGTGATGGGATCTTTTGATCAGCTCCCCCTGGCACTGGCCTGGGCAGTGACCATTCACAAAAGCCAGGGCCTGACCTTTGACCGGGCTTGTATTGATCTGGGCAATGGGGCCTTTGCTGCCGGGCAATTGTACGTAGCGCTCAGCCGGTGCCGGACGCTGGAAGGCATTTACCTGAAACGCCGTCTTAGAAGGCAGGATGCCATGGCCCGCGAAGAGGTCCTCCGTTTCTACGAACAAATGAACAACCTGGAGGAAATCCGACAGCTTCTCTCAGGCCAGGAAGATTAGCTGTTCCGCTTGTTTCTTTAGAACTGGGCAAACAGGGAGCCAGCGGCTTAACTTTCGAACCAAACCAGGGTATGAACGCTAAATTGGAACAACTTTTCAACAACCTTGACCAAGACCGCATTGCGCTGGACCAGCAATTGCGAAAGCTGGACAATGCCGCGCTTAACCGGGCTCCAGGTCCGAATAAATGGTCTGCCTTGCAATCGCTTCGCCACTTGATTATGGCCGAAGAGAGTTCGCTTGGCTATATGCGCAAGAAGTTGCAGGATCCCAATCGGTCTAAAAAATCAACCCTGTCCACGCGATTCCGGGCGGCTTTGCTCATCGGCTGGTTCAAGCTGGGCATGAAGGCCAAAGCACCGCCGGCCTTTGCCACCATTGATTCCAACCAGGATCGCGACACTGTTTTGGCCGACTATGGCCGTATTCGTCAGGAACTTGCCAATCTGCTGGATCAAGTTCCGGACGCGCTCGTGGACCGGGAGCTCTTTCGCCACCCTTTGGCGGGTCGCATGGATTTGGCTTCTGCGTTGACCTTCTACCGCTCCCACTTCCACCATCATCACAAGCAGATTGTGGAAATGTTGAATCTGCGTTAAGCTGCTTCTGACAACAAGCCAACCCATTGCGCGTTTGGAAACAACAAGGTTGTGGTGGCTCGTTTTTTTAGTATTCTGCGCTTCTTGCCCTACTTAGTGCACAATCTTTGGCCCCTCCTAGGTGAAGTGGACTTATTTTTGCAGCAGCATTGGGCATCTCCTTGTCCGGGATGCACTTGCCTGACCCAAATTTCAACCCATGATGATTGTTAAAAGACTGGAAAGCATAACCTTCAGGACGGTTACCCGCTATGGTCTCTATTTGATGCTCGGTTTGTTGGTCTCTACAGGCATGCCAGCCTGCAAGGCCAAAGAGAAAGCAGCGCAAAAAGAAGCTGCAGCGCTGCTAGCCAAACAGACCGAACAGGCCAAAAAAGATTTGATTTCACTGTTGTCTGACAACAACACGAAGTCGCTGGAAGAAAAAGAGCGCGATTTGCAGGCCGTCAAGGATCTCGGTCTGACCGATCCGGAGGTGCTCAAACTGATCGAAAAGGTAGAAGCCAAACTGGCTGCCGAACGCGAGGCGCAACGAAATGCTTCCAACAATACCGGCACTACTGAGCTCCAGGCCAAGCAACGGGCACTAGGCTCGGCGATGACTGCTATTTCCGGAGCTCGGAGCGTTGAAGAAGCCAACCGAAAAATCAGTGAGACCCTGAAACTGTTCAGCTCGCCTGATGCGCCTGTTCTGATTGTGATCGCAGAAGAAAACGGACAGAAAGATTTTGATCGTCCGACCAGCATCCGGCTTTACCTGGAATACCTCAAAGACACCGGAAATGCTCCGGATGCCCTCTCCCACCTGACCATGGACAGCAATGGTCTTATTTCAGAGGTGGAACTTATCAAGCGCTAAACAAGAAAAAACATGCAACGTACCAATAACGGGTTTCGAACCCTTTCCATTTTCGCTTTGTTTTTCCTGTTTGCTTTGAGTGCTTCGGTGCATGCACAACAGACAACTCCGCAGAACGACGACTACATCAGTCCCGAACGAAAGAAAGCGATTGACTCGCTGGCCTTGGAAAAAGTCCGGGACCTGAGCAAGTACATCGCTATTGTCGGGGACAAGAGCACCCCATTTTCGGAGGCAGACCGCGTCATCCAGCGCACGCTCGAGCTCTTTGCCCCGGATAGCGAAATGGGCGTCTCGTCTGTCAACAGCACAGAAATTCTGTACTACGGCGTGCGGACTTATCTGGAGCGCCTGATGCAACTCAACTACGACCGGGTAGAGATTGAGTGGTACAACATCCAGTACATCTCTGACCTGGAGCGCCAACCAGATGGTAAATACGTGGGCGTCATTACCATTTACCAGCGATTTAGCGGCTACAAAGAAGGTTATGAGGGTAATGTTTTGCTCTACAAAGACACCACCAAAAAAGACATTACGGTGTACGTGGAGCGCAAGGAAACCCAAATCGGGGGCCGCACTATCGGCTTTTGGGATGTGATGCTCGGCGATGTTCGCGTAACAGAAACACGCCGATGACCCTACAGGGTTGCCTTTACCTAGCCATCGTCATGTTCTTTTTCCAGGGCTCAAGTGCCCAAACGGGGGAAGATTTTGGCAACGAAACGGCGCTCTACGCAGAAACCAAACAGGTCAACCAGTTTTTCCGTCGCTTTAACTGCGAAGAAGGCCGCAATGGAGAGCGCTTTTATCCCGGCAATCCCTTGTACCGGGACCCTGAGTTCCGTCTCGGATACCTGGACATCTTATTTGACGGGGAATCAAGCTCGATCGCATCAGCAGACAAGCAGGATTTTATTCGCGAGGTCTGCAAACCCAGTCTGCCCACCTACCTGGATTTTCACGGGGGGGACTGGCTGGCCGAAGTCAACACCCGCTTTTTGTACGAGGGCACCGAGCGCGAACTGACGTTGTTTATGCGTCTCGAGGCAGATCGCCTCGGGCATAAATGGGTAATTGACCGTGTGCAATTTGCCCCTTACCTGAAACGGTTTTCCCAGCGTCCTGCCGGGGAATCGGAGTTTCTTCATCCGCTGAGCCACGAGTTGGATTTCATGAACCTGAGCAAGGTTTTTCGTTCGTCTAAAGATTTGCAAGGTTATGTTCCCGTCGGCTACGAGCCCGATCAACTGACTTTGTTTTTATTGGATGTGGCCGCGGGAAAGCTGACATTTCGCACAGTGACCAATATGCGCTTCCACTTTTTCCAGGTGGAAGGCTGGTATTTTGAGTTGCGCGATTTACAGCGCGCCGGGTACAATACCGGCTGGTTAATTACTCGCTTAGAGCGGGTTTCAGCAGAAGAGCGCACGCTGCTGCTCCGGGACATTTACCATGCAACGCGTTAAACTAACAGGGATTTCAGCAGCCCTTGCAAGCCTGGTATTGTTGGTGTTTTCCAGCAATGCCATAGCGCAGCGTGAACCGGTCCCAATTGACCCGCAACAGGCGATGATCCGCAGAATGGTCGGATACCTGGAAGCCAACCTCAACACGCTCGGAGATCCCGATGTGCTGTCTGAAGACAAGGATATCCTGATCACGGAGAGTTACAAAAAGCTCTTTCGCGATGCCTTGGTTCAGATTGAAGACGATCTGGAAGTATACCGGAGCACGGTCACCTACAAGGATGCTCCCTCCTACTTGCTGGATGTAGACTTTTTCTTTGAAGAGGTTCGGTTTTCATACGCTATCCAGGGCGTGGAGTCGCAAACAGCAGAAACGGGAGAGGAATCCTGGTTGGTGCATGCTATCAGAACCCTGGAGGGCGTTTCGCTTTCCGGAGATACCATTAAAAATGATCTGGAACGCTTTCTGGAAATCAACCGCACGCCGGACGGGTTAAAGATTGTCAGTGTTTACACGACCAAACTGAACCGCTCCGAAGCTAACCGCAACTGGTGGCGACGATTGCCAATTGCCTGGAAAACCCTGCTGGCTGGTGATGCTGAATTGATGGCGGGTTTTCCGTTGCAAGGTGTTGTGGCATTTGACGAAGCCATCCTGATCAATGAAAGCGACACCTTTTTTCTGCCCGGCCATCAGCAGGCTGCATCGCGCTTAGACGGCAACCATTACATTTTTTATGGAGACACCCTTCTGGCTTATCGGTGGTCAGAGTTGGGACTTTCTATTCAAGCATTGGATGCCTTCTTAGAAGGCTTATTGGCTACCAAGGAGCTGAATTTAGAAAACCGCAAGCTTCCGGATTTGGAAAGTCTGGCACCCTTAAAAAGTCTTCGGAATTTGAATCTGGCTGGCACAGGCATAGATGATGTGGATGCACTGCGGTCCATGACCCAACTTCAGGAGCTTAATTTATCTCGCACGCTGGTAGAAGACCTTGGTCCCCTGCGTTTTTCCAGAGGCATGCAAAAACTGGTGGCACAAGGAGCCGCTATCCGAGGGGAATTGCCTGAATGGCCTGCGTTGCGCGAGCTGATCCTGTCCGAATGCCCGCTGGACAGCACATGGACTCCGGGCCCAAAACCGGTGTTGGCTTACCTCGATTTGTCCAAGACCGGTATTGGGGACTTGCGCGGGTTGGAAGGGCTGAACAGCCTGGAATACCTGGATGTGTCGCACACAGCCATACGGGACCTTTCACCCTTAAAGAATGCGGCCAAGCTTCGGGTTTTGCTGGCTGAACAAACTGCGATCAGCGACTTAAACGCCCTTCGCAACATGGCGCAGTTGGAGCGGCTGCACCTGGATGGCACGGGGATACGAAGTTTGGAGAACCTGACTGGAAAACCGAGTTTGCAACGCGTGTACTGCGACGGCACGGGCATAACTGACAGCCTGGTGCGTCAGTTTCACCGCCAGCAGCCACAAGTGCTGATCATGCACGAAACAGCCTACCTGCAAAACTGGTGGCGAGCATTGCCGGCGGCCTGGCAGGCGGTATTTTTCCGCAGCATCGGATTTTCAGGGGTTCCAGATAAAGAAACCCTGCACGCCATTTCTGCCATGCGAACCTTGGATCTGTCGTCCGAGTTTGTTGGTTCGGGCGAATTGCTTTCGCTGGAACCGCTGTTGGAATTGCCTGAATTAGAAGTTTTGTCGTTGGCAGGATCAGACTTTGGCTCTTATGAGAGCCTGAAAAAACTGCGATTTCTTCGGGAGTTGGACGTGCGCCAGACCGGGGTTGACTCCCTGGACATGCTTGAGGGACTGCCCTACCTGGAATCCTTGCGGATAGACCTCACGCCGGTGCAAAGCCTGCAACCCTTGACGAGTTGTCCCCGTCTCTTGCGGGTTTTTGCAGACAGCACAGCATTGAGCGACTCGGCTTGGCTGGCCTACGAAGTCAACATGCCGGACGTATTGGTCATGATCCACAACAGCATGCGCTTGAGCTGGTGGTCAGCACTTGGGGAGGATTGGAAAAATATACTCGCCGCTGCAGCCGGCTTTACCGGAGAGCCGAATCCGGAAGACCTGGCCCGCATTCGCCACATTCGCGACCTGACCCTTCCCCCGGCAGATTTTCAGGAGGTAAACCCCCTTGTTTACCTCAGCCGACTCAAGACCTTGCGCGTTGCCGGCAACCGGATCAGCAGCCTGCTTCCGCTGGCAAAATTGAGCCATCTGGAACGGGTAGACGTGACGGGAAATCCCATTTATTCGCTGGATGGACTGGAAAGCCACGGGCGGTTGCGGGAATTGCGCGCCGACAACACGCCGATCCGCAACCTCGATCCGCTCGCGCGTTCGCTGATGCTGGAGCGATTGTCGGTAGCCGGCACGGAAATTAAAAACCTGCAACCATTGGTTTTGCACCGGCGGCTTATTTCTTTGGATTGCTCCAACACGCGCGTGCGCAGTCTGGCCCCTATTGACGCGATGGAAACCTTGCGGGAACTGGTCATTTTCAATACGGACCTTTCGCCGGGCAAAGTCAGCCAGTTTCAGAGCGCGCATCCGGATTGCGCCATTCGCCATTATTGAATCAGGCATTGCGTGCTTGCCCTTGATCTATGTTACTGGGCTCAAACTGCCGACTTATACCTTTGTGGCATGGTTCAGCGAAACGACGAAGTCAGCCAGGCGATGTTGGAAGGTCGGCCCGTGGTGGCCCTGGAAAGCACGCTGATTGCCCACGGAATGCCCTGGCCGGTCAACCTGGAAACCGGGCAACTATTGGAAGCGGAGATCCGGAGTCACGGCGCCGTTCCGGCTACCATCGCTGTCTTGGACGGCGTGTTCCTGGTGGGCCTGTACGCCGATCAATTGGAGCGGCTGGCCCGGTTGGGGAACAGTGCCATCAAGTGCAGTCCGCGAGACCTGGGCGCTGTTATTACCCGACGCCAATGTGCAGCAACTACTGTGGCCGGAACCCTGCTTGGAGCGCGTTTGGCGGGCATTTCCGTTTTTGCCACCGGGGGAATTGGAGGCGTGCACCGCGGCGCGTCTGCCACCTTTGATGTCTCGGCGGACCTGCCCGAACTGGCCCGGAGTCCGGTGATGGTGGTGAGTGCCGGGGCAAAATCCATCCTGGATCTGCCGGCCACGCTTGAGTACCTGGAAACGCTGGGGGTGCCGGTAATCGGGTATGGAACGGACGAGTTCCCGGCCTTTTACCACCGTAACAGCGGCCTGAAGCTTAGCCTGCGAATGGATGATGCCGCATCTGTTGTGGCTCTTTTTCGCGCGCGCCAACAGCTTGAACAGCCTCAGGGTATGTTGATTGCCAATCCCGTCCCTGCATTTGCCGAAGCCCGGTTCGCAACTGTTCAGCGCGCCACGGATGAGGCATTGCAAGAAGCGGTGGCAAAAGGCATTTATGGCCAGGCATTAACTCCGTTTTTGCTGGCCCGCATTGCAGAACTTAGCCAGGGGGAGTCGCTCAAAGCCAATGTTGCGCTGGCGCTGAACAATGCGCGTTTAGGTGCTGGCCTGGCGGTGAGCCTGGCCGAAGCGCTACTCCACCAATAAGGACTGGCTGCTTTGCCCGTCGCTTATCCGGTATATCCCTGGGGCGAGCTGGCCAAAAGATAGTTGCGCTGAACCAATGCCTGTTTGGACCAAACGGCCCTGCGCATCGGTAAATGTCCAGAAAGCCGGGGTCTCCACCCAAACGCTCCCGGAGCGGGAAACCGGATTGGGGTAGACCACTAACGTTGCGCTTTGCGAGGCTGTCTTTGCGCCGAGTTCCGGAGCTTCTGCGGGAATGGCAAAGGTGGACCAAGCACTCGGCGGACCTTCGCGGTGTTTTCCGGCCGGAGTGTTGGAAGCCGCATAGCCGTTCAGGCAACGCGCCCGCAATTGCCAGGAATAGAGGGTGCCCGGATCTAGCCCGGAAGCCAGCTCTACCATAGGTAATAAAATGTTACGGTAGCGCCAGGGTCCTCCTGCTGCTTCCCGACCACGCCATCTATAGCTGACGGCACCTGGCACGGCGGTCCAGGAAAGGGCTACAAAACTGCTCCCCACGGAATCGGTTTGCATACCCTGCGGGGCTGCGCAGCGGGCGCTTCTGCACACAGCAGCCCGCGCTTCCTGAAACCGGACCTGGGCAGGGAGATTGCCTGCCGCCCCAAATCCTGAAACTGGCCAGGCATCCGGTCCATCCCACCAGGTTGGAGCAGCTTGAAGGTACCAGGACAACGATCCCGACAATGGCGTTCCGGGCGGCTCCGCCATTCCCCCGACATAATTTCCGGATGAAAAGTTTCCGGTTCCGCTGAGCAGCATGAATCCGAAAAAAGGGCCCGAACCGGTCAGGTCATTGCCCGCATAGTTTTGTTGGTTGGTATTTGGTGAGGTCATGACAATGCCGTAGCGCTCTACTCGGTTGCGGTAGAAGGCGTTTCCAGGTCCGGAGGGACCCCAGTAGTTGTCCGTGAAAATGTTCTGAACGGTATTGCCTTCAAAGAGATTGGCGAAGGGGTAATGGCCGTGGAGCGAGATGTCTCCGCTGTAGTCAGCCACGGGTTCACTGCGGCGCGGGTCGGTAGAGTAGTTGTAGGCGAAGACATTGCCGTTTGCCCCCTGCTTAACCATCATGGCATGGCGCAAGCGCCTAAAGACGTTGTCCTGCACCAGTGTAGCTACCGTGTGCCGAACCAGCGTGACGCCATAACCGTGCGTTTTAACCCCGTCGTAAGCCCAGGCTTCGTGGAAGTAATTTCCGCTGATTTCTAAATGAGCGGAGCGGGCAGCCAGGACATGGGCACCAGCACTGCGGAAACTTTCTACGCCGCGAACCCAGGAATTGACGGCCAGGTAGAACCAAATCATGGCACCGTTGCCGTTGGAATCGCTTCGAGTCAGGCTCAGGCATTCCAGCCCACATGCACTGACCGGGCTCACCCAGCGCAAACGGGGGTTGTCGGCTGGGGTAAAACTGATTCGAAAGGCATCGTCCAACAGGAGGCTGTCTGCACCGAGCGCCCGAATCCGACTAAGATGGCCAATGGATTCGGCTGCCCATCCGGCAGGGGCTTCGTCCCAGGCACCGTTGTCTTGAACTATCTCTACCCAATCGCCGACCTTCAGGCCTGCGGCAACAGCCGTAGTTCCGGCCAGACGAACGGTCTGTGTGCCTTTCACCGGCACTTGGCTCAACAGCAAATCCGGCCCCTGGATGGCACTCCCCATTCTGATGGCATCCAGGTCCGCGCCACCAAAATCAACCACTAAATGCGTAGAATCTGCGCCGGCACCGCGAAGAACTGCCCCGGAAGGCACATCCAGAGGTTGATTTAACTGGTAGGTTCCAGCGGGCAGAAAGACCATTCCGGGCTTGCCATCCAGCGCATCCAAGGCACTTTGAATGGCGGATGCATCGCCAATGGCGTCGTCTGGCCAGGCACCGAAGTCCAGCGCGTTGAGCCCTTTAAGTAGTGCGGGTGCCGGTTCAGCCAGACCGGCTTTTTGCCAGTCAGAACGGCGGTCCAGGGCAAGACCTTGCGCGACAATTGGCAGAGCATCAACGAAAAGAAGGAGCAGCGCGCCAGCTAAGCAGCGCAGTTGGGTCGTGTTATAAAGGGTTTCCATGCCCTTGTAAAATACGAAAAAGCCGGACCTGTGATGCATGAGCCAACGGGAAATGCTTTTGGTCAAGAGCAGAACAGAACGCTGGACCAGACCCTGCGTTGTGGGGCATGGCAGACGCTAGGCAATGCGCTATCGCAATTCCACCGAGAGCACTTCCAGGACGGCGTAAGGCTCCGGCGACAAACCACAATGGAAGAGCTGCAAGGTGCGGCGGAATTCAACGCGCACGGGAGTGTTGTGGACGCGCCAGATTGAATCCATGCCTTTCGGATGATAGTACTCGTTGTTGATCAGCAGCATAAAATCGCAGCCATCTGCGGCAACTGCGCCGAGGTCAAGGATAAGGGCATCATCCTCTTCTTCGCAAAAGCCATATACGTAAGAAACCCCTGCACAACGGGCTTCGCAAGGATTGGAGTAGGGAATGCCATCAAGCCCGCATACCGGATCAAAATTCATGGGGCACACTTCGCAGGGGCCATCGGATTTACAGGCGCTCAACAACAAGGAAACCGAAATTAGAAAGAGGGAAAGGGTGCGCATGGGTGAACGTTCGCTAACTGGAGTTTTAAGGCTTTTGGGAGTTCAGGAGGGGCCGGGTTCGTTAGTGGTCAGGTTGAATACGGCGCTGAGCAGAGTCTGGTTGCCTGTTGTACCCGGATACTGAACTATCAAACCTGGGTCAGCCCTCCGCTGAGGCAAGCGCCTCTTTGAAGGTTTTCAAGACCCTTTCCCGGGCAAAAGTGTGCTCTACCATGGGTGTTGGATAGGCCGGGGTGCCGTATTCCGGTACCCAGCGCAGGATGTAATCGCCCTTTGGATCAAACTTGGCAGCTTGACTGCTGGGGTTAAAAACACGGAAGTAAGGCGCGGCATCGCAACCGCAACCAGCCGCCCATTGCCAACCACCGCTGTTGGAGGCCAGTTCAAAGTCAAGCAATTTCCGGGCAAACCAAGCTTCGCCTAATCGCCAGTCCAACAGCAGGTGCTTGGTCAGGAAAGAGGCAACGACCATTCGGACCCGGTTGTGCATAAAACCGGTTGCCGCCAGCTCTCGCATACCGGCATCCACCAGCGGATAACCGGTCATGCCGGATTTCCAACGCTCAAAATCCCCTGGAGACTGGCGCCAAACAATGCGGTCATAAGCGGGTTTAAAGGCGTGATGGGTTACCAGGGGATGGTGAAAGAGGATCATCTGGTAGAACTCACGCCAGATGAGTTCATTGAGAAAGGTTTCGCTGTGTTTTTGGGCCTGAAGCGCGAGTCTGCGAATGCTCAGCGTTCCAAAGCGGAGGTGAATGCCCAATCGGGAGGTGCCTGGCTGGCCAGGAAAATTCCGGCGCTCCGCATACGCTTTTAACAAGGCCGTGCTCAACTCGGGCTCGGGGATCGGGACGGACGATGGCTGAAAGGCCATCGCGGCAAGCTCGGGCATGGGCTCTTTCACAGCCGGATGCCACTTGCCCGTAGCCGGGATGGTTGCCGGGAGAGCCGGATCGTCGACCAGCGCTTGCTTCCAGCGACGGCTATATGGCGTAAACACGGAGTAAGGACTGCCGTCGGGCTTGAGCACCTCATCGCGTTCAAAAATGACCTGGTCCTTGAAGGCGTGAAAGGCAACCCCCCATTCAGCAAGGCTCGACGCCACTTCCCGGTCTCGCTTGATGGCGTAAGGCTCGTAGTCGCGGTTGGTGTAGAATGCCGAAATGCCGTATTGTTCCACCCAGTTCTTGAACAGTTGCAGCGGCGTGCCATAGCCCACCAGCAGGCCACTTCCCAAACTTCGCAACTCCGCATCCAGGCTTTGTAATTGCCGGTGGATGAACGAAACCCGGGCATCATCCCGGTCTTCCAATTGGTCCAGGATATTGCGGTCAAACACAAAAACCGGCAGGACGACCTGCCCGCTTTGCAGCGCCCGAATAAGCCCGGTATTGTCGTCAAGCCGCAAGTCGCGGCGAAACCAAAAGGCTACTACGGGCGAAGGGCTCTTGGCCATGGGGCAGGTTCACGGGGATTTAGCGAGCCAGATCGGCCAACACCTTCTCCTCCAATTTTCCGAACAAGCCAAGGCTGAATTGGTTCGGGTAGCTCTTGTTTCGAAAGCTGCCGATCCAGCGGATGCCGCTAATGACATTGGTAAGGAATGCCTCATCAGCGTCCAGCAAGTCCTGCTCGGTGAGCGATACCTGCCTCAACGGTATGCCCTCGCGTCTGGAAAGTTTAACCAAAACTCGCTGGAGAACGCCTCCAATTCCCCCGTCATTTTCAGGTGGTGTGCACAACTCACCGCCGCGGAAAACGAACAGGTTGCTGGAGCTGGCTTCCACAAGATGCCCGTGACGGTTGGTCAAGATAACTTCATCCAGCCCACGCTCACGGGCCTGTATGGCAGCGAGCACGTAGGGCAATGAATTAGCACTCTTAATGCGATCAAGCGGGCTGGTTCCGAGCTCCAGGCTTTCTGCAATGTCCACGACCAAACCCTGCAAGGGAAAGCCATAAAACGGATCGGGAAGGGCTTCGATCTCCATAAAAAGTTCAGGAATATGACTTTTAGGCAGGTACCGCCCCTCCCCTTGCCGCCAGGCCATCATGCGCAAACGGGCATTGGACATGCCGCTTTCCCGAGCCAGATCAACCATGCCTCGGCGCAGAAAATCCAGTTGCCAATGCTCCGGAATGTCCATGCGCAGGGTTTCTAACCCTAAAATAAAACGGCTGTAATGATGAGGGAAAAACAGGGGGAGCCCTTTGCAAATACGCAGGGTTTCAAAAGCGGCATCGCCGTAGCGGAATGCGCGATTGCCCGGGCTGATGTGCACTTCGCTTTCCGGAACGACCAGGTCGCGGTGAAAGACGAGTTTGCGAGCGCTCATGTAGGGTTAATCGAGTTGCATTTCCGGCACGTGATCGGGAACCAGCAACCGGCCTGCCGTGCTCTGGCGAATGTAATCAACCGATACCCCTGGCGCGCGCTCCAGCAGCACAAATCCGCGCTCGGGGTCGATGTCTAACACGGCCAATTCCGTAACTACCTTGCGAATGCAACCGACACCAGTCAGCGGCAGCGAGCATTGAGGCAGCAGCTTGGATTCGCCTTCTTTATTGACGTGCATCATCGCAACGATGATGTTCTCTGCGCCGGCAACCAGATCCATGGCGCCGCCCATTCCCTTGACCATCTTGCCGGGGATTTTCCAATTGGCGATGTCGCCGCGGTCGCTGACTTCCATAGCGCCCAGTACGGTTAAATCCACGTGGCCTCCGCGAATCATAGCAAAACTTTCGGCGGAACTGAACAGCGATGATCCCGGAAGAAAGGTTACGGTTTGCTTTCCGGCATTGATCAAATCGGGATCAACTTCTTCTTCGTAAGGGAAAGGGCCCATTCCCAGCAGGCCATTTTCGCTTTGCAGCGTCACTTCAATGCCCGCAGGCACATAGTTCGCTACCAACGTAGGAATTCCTATGCCAAGGTTGACGTAATAGCCATCGCGGAGTTCGCGGGCGATGCGTTTGGCGATGCCGTGTTTATCCAACATGATAAAGGCCGTTTTCCAAGTTATGCGTTGCGTTGGCGAACGGTGCGTTGTTCGATCCGTTTTTCGTAGGCCGGTCCTTGAAAGATCCGCTGGACATAAATGCCCGGCGTGTGAATGAAATTTGGATCCAGCTCTCCTGGCTCCACCAGATGCTCTACTTCTGCGATGGTGATTCTTCCGGCGGTGGCCATCATCGGGTTAAAGTTGCGGGCTGTGCCGCGGTAAATCAGGTTGCCGTGCGTATCGCCTTTCCAGGCTTTTACGATGGCAAAGTCGGCGGTCAGCGCAGCCTCCAACAGGTACATCTTGCCGTTGTATTCGCGCACTTCTTTGCCTTCGCCAATTTCGGTGCCATAACCTGCTGGGGTGAAAAAGGCGGGGATGCCCGCGCCACCAGCCCGGCAGCGCTCAGCAAGCGATCCCTGGGGGATCAACTCTACCTCCAATTCTCCGCTGAGCAGTTGCCGTTCAAACTCAGCGTTTTCGCCCACGTAGGAGGAAATCATTTTCCGTACCTGCCGCTGTTTGAGCATCAACCCAATGCCAAAGTCATCCACGCCGGCATTGTTGGATATGCAGGTCAGGTCGCGGACACCTTTGCGCACCAACGCCTCGATGCAGTTTTCAGGAATACCGCACAAGCCAAAGCCGCCGAGCATGAGCGTCATCCCATCGCGGATGTCGGCTACGGCTTCGTCAGCATTTTGCACCACCTTTTTCATGAATCGGTCTGTTTTAAAGGGTCCGGGCGAAGTTAGCGATTCGCGCCCTACCGTTTTGTGAGGGATGGCTCTGCTGGTCGCGTTTCTGTTGGTCTTGCTGTTGACTCTTCTGTTTACTTTTCTATTGGTCTTGCTGTTTACTCTTCTGTCGGACGTGCTTTGGCCGGACCGGAACGTGGAGCGGGTTGCCCTTGATCGGGATTGTCGTTGAGGCTCTTTGTTTCGGAATCTGATTGGATGTCTGCCTGCACCTGGGCCTGAATGCGATTGAGCTCTTCGATGACCTCCACGTACAACTCGTTGAGCGTAAGCGGCCTTTCGACATAATAGGTATAGCTGTCAGAAAGTTGCTTGGCCGTGATGCCGTGGCGGGAAAGGATGGGCCCGTAGTGCGCTTTCAGCAGCGGCTCCTGTTCTTCGACGGGCAGGTTGCGCTCCAGCAGGTCACCTTCGGCAAGATGGATGTCCACCAGCAGGGCGATCATGGCCTCGCGGTCCAAAACTCCTTCCGGAAGCTTGCCGCCGGGTTCCCATTGCGGTTGCGTGGGCCGACACGAGGAACCGGAAAGACTCAGCAGGAGAAGAAAACCAGCCAGACCCCCAAAACTTATGCCCATTGGCTGAATTGCCGGAAAAAACCACCCAGTCAGCCGGGTCTTTGGGCTAAGTTTGCCGCGCCGGCTGCTGCAGAAGTTCGTGGCTGGTAGGTTGCGCATGATTTCAAGGTCCAATTTAGCCGATTTGAACGGGAAGCTGGAAAGCCGCGGCGCCCGCTTGGTTGCCGTGTCCAAAACCCACGCTCCCGAAGCAATCTTTCCAATGTATGAGGCTGGCCAGCGTTTGTTCGGCGAAAACCGCGTACAGGAGTTGCTAGAAAAGCAGCCTGTCTTGCCGCAGGACGTGGAATGGCACCTGATCGGGCACCTGCAGCGCAACAAAGTTCGGTTTATCGCCCCCTTTGTGGCCATGATTCACTCGGTGGACAGCGAGCGCTTGCTGGAGGAGGTGCATCGCCAGGCAGAAAAGCTTGGCCGCGACATTCCCGTGCTGCTTCAAGTGCACATTGCGCAAGAAGAAACCAAGTTCGGCTGGTCTGCCGAAGAACTGGAACTCTGGTTAGCAGCCGGGCATCGGAAACAGTACCCCCATGCGCGCATCCACGGGGTGATGGGCATGGCCACCTTTACGGACAACCGGGATCAGGTGCGAATGGAATTCCGAAGCCTCAGGCAACTGTTTGATCGCTTAAAGGAGGGCGTTTTCGCCGGGATTCCCGAGTTCTGCGAATGCTCTATGGGCATGTCCGGCGACTGGGAAATAGCGGTAGAAGAAGGCGCTACCCTGGTTAGAATTGGAAGTTTGCTGTTTGGGCAGCGATCCTAAAAAGGGATCGAAAGCGCTTGGCAGAGATAAGCTCAACTGACCAGCCAACTGAGATTTTGAAATTCTGCCCCCGGAAGAATTTGTCTGGCCTTGCGGAACGCTTCGCGCAAGGCCTGCTTTTCTAATCCGAGTGCTTCTCCCTGATTTTCAAAGTACTGAAGGATGTTTTCGGTGGCCATGTTACCGACCAAATCATCTTTGGCCATGGGACACCCGCCGAAACCCATGATGGCGCCATCGTAACGCATGCAGCCAGCCTTGTAAGCCGCGTCAATTTTTTCCAACCAGGTATCAGGGGTCGTGTGAAAGTGCGCTCCAAATTCCACCGAAGGGAAGGCCGGAATCAAGTGCCCGAATAGGTAGCGGATACTTTCTGGATTGGCCACCCCGATAGTGTCAGCCAGGGCAATGATTTGGATACCCATTTGCGCCATCTTACCGGCCCATTCCCCCACTATTTCAGCACTCCAGGGCTCACCGTAAGGATTGCCGAATCCCATAGACAGGTAAACCACCATGGTTTTGTTGTGGCGCAGGCAGAGGTCCTGAATATCCTGGACGCGCTCCAGCGAGTCGGCTACCGTAGCGTGCAGGTTGCGCTGTTGAAAAGTCTCTGAGATAGAGAAGGGGAATCCGAGGTAAGCGATTTCTGGGTACTCGCAGGCTAATTCTGCCCCCCTCCCGTTGCCGACAATGGCCAGGAGCTTGGTTTTGGTCCCGTCTAAATCAAGGCTTTCAAGCACTCTTCCTGTATCTGCCATTTGGGGAATGGCTTTGGGCGAAACAAAACTGCCAAAGTCCAGGGTGTCGAAGCCTACTTTGAGGAGCAGGTTGAGGTAGTCAACCTTGTCTTGGGTTGGGATGAAGTCATGCAGGCCCTGCATGGCATCTCGTGGACATTCCACCAGCTTAATCATAGCCTGAGTGTTTTTTGGCCGCGTTAATGGCTTAAAATTAGGCTAAAGCCTGACTAAAAAGACCCCAGCCGCCTTCTCGAAAAAAGGCGGCTGGGGTTAGGTGGATTTCAAAGGACAAAATTTTTGCAATCCCGGACAAAAGGGCCATGATTTTAAGGGCTCATGGGTGGGGGGGAACGTTGGCCCTGAATGAACGGGCAGATTGGAATTACTCCCTATGCTCGCCCGGAGTGACTGTAGCCCTTGGCCCGCTAAACCACAATATTTACTATCTTACCTTTCACGACGATGACCTTTTTGGGCGCTTTGCCCTCCAGCCACTTTTGGACCAATTCACGGTTCAAAACAGCTGCCTGGATCTGGGTTTCGTTCAGTTCCAGGGAGAGTGTGACTTTGTCGCGCAGTTTGCCGTTGACGGAAATGGGGTATTCAAAATTGGACTCAGACAGGTAGCTGGGATCTGATTCGGGAAAGGGCTGGTGGACGACACTGCTCTGGTGGCCGATTTCATGCCACAATTCCTCCGAAATATGCGGAGCAAAGGGGGACAGCAGGATGACGAGTGGCTCCAGAATGGCGCGGTTGCGGCATTTAAGCGCGGTGAGGTCGTTGACGGCTACCATCAGAGCGCTGACGGCGGTATTGAAGGCCAAACGCTCGATGTCCGATTGCACTTTGGCAATGGTACGATGCAGCACTTTAAGCGCTTCTGTTGATGGGGCTTCTTCGGAAATTGGGGCTTGTGTATCGCGCGGATAAAAAAGGCGCCACACTTTCTTTAGAAAGCGATAGCTGCCGTCAATGCCGCGGGTATCCCAGGGTTTGGCCTGGTCCAGTGGCCCGAGAAACATCTCGTAAATACGCAGCGTATCCGCCCCGTAGCGGTCGCAAACCTCATCCGGATTGACTACGTTGTACCAGCGCTTCGACATTTTCTCCACCTCTGCGCCACAGCGGTAAACATCGCCCTCCAGAATAAATTCTGCGTACTTGTACTCCTCCCGCCACGCGCGGAAAGCCTCCAGATCCAGCTTGTCGTCATGGACTAAATGAACATCCACGTGAAGCGCCGTAGTGTTGTACTGTTCTTTCAAGCCTGCCGATACAAATAAATTGGTGCCCTCCACCCGGTAGACCAAACTGGAGCGGCCCTGAATCATGCCCTGGTTCACCATTTTGCGGAAAGGCTCAGCCTGACTGACCAGACCCAGGTCAAACAGAAACTGATTCCAAAAACGCGAATACAACAAGTGCCCGACTGCGTGCTCGGCACCGCCTATGTACAAATCCACTTGGCCCCAGTACTGCTCTTTTTTGGGGTCTACAAACGCCTGTTTATTGCCCGGGTCCATATAGCGCAGCCAGTACCAACTGGATCCCGCGTAGCCCGGCATGGTGTCTGTTTCGCGCTCCAGCCCTGGCTCCAACCGGACCCATTCTTTGGCGGATGCGATAGGCGAATTGCCATCTCCGGTAGGCCGGTAGCTGCTGACCTGCGGCAACAGCACCGGAAGCGCTGACTCCGGCAGCAATTCCGGAACTCCCTGGCGATACACCACCGGGAAAGGCTCGCCCCAGTAGCGCTGCCGGCTGAATCCGGCGTCACGGAGGCGGTAATTGACCCTTCGCTGGCCAATTCCGCGCTTTTCCAACTCGGCAATGGCCGCCTGAATAGCCGGGGGAATGGGCATTCCGTTCAGGAAGCCGGAGTTCATCAACACCCCAACTGACTTGTCTTCACGCTCCGCTGTGGGGTGCTCCGAACGGTCAATGACCTCTATGATAGAGAGACCAAAATGTTGCGCGAAAGCATAGTCCCGGTTATCGTCAGACGGGACGGCCATGATGGCCCCTGTGCCATATCCAGCCAAAACATATTCGGCAATCCAAATCGGAATGGGCTCACCACTGAACGGATGTTCAGCATAGCTGCCGCTGAACACCCCGGTCACTGTTTTGGTGTCGGCCATACGCTCGCGCTCCGAGCGGCTGGAAGCATAACTTAGGTACTGGCCAACTGCGGCTGATTGTTCAGCAGTGGTAAGCGCTGCCACCAGGGGATGTTCTGGGGCGAGCACCAAAAACGTTGCTCCAAACAACGTATCCGGCCTGGTGGTAAAAATTTCGATGGCGTGATTGCCCTCTGTTGTTCGGAACACGCAACTGGCACCTTCGGACCGGCCGATCCAGTTTCGCTGCATTTCCTTGAGCGCTGGCGACCAATCGAGGGCATCGAGTGCATTCAGCAAACGATCGGCATAAGCAGTGATGCGCAGAAACCACTGCCGCATCCGCTTGCGAACCACCGGATGTCCCCCCCGCTCACTTAATCCGTCTTTAACCTCGTCGTTGGCCAAGACGGTGCCCAATGCCTCACACCAGTTCACATCGGCATAGTCCAGGTAGGCCAGTCGGAAACCCATCAGCACTTCCTGCTGGCGGGTATGATCCATCGCCGCCCACTCCTGTGCCGTAAAACCCGCACTGCCATTTGCCCGGAACTGCGCGTCCAGCGTTTCGATTGGGCGTGCTTTTCGGGCTACCGGATCGTACCAATGACCAAACAATTGGCAGAATATCCATTGCGTCCAGCGGTAGTATTCCGGTTCAGCGGTAACCACTTTCCTGGACCAGTCGTAATCGAAACCGATGCGCCGAAGCTGATCGGTAAATGTGGCAATGTTGTCGGCCGTTGTTCTGGCCGGGTGCTGACCCGTTTCGATAGCGTATTGCTCAGCAGGCAGCCCAAAGGCATCAAACCCCATAGGGTGTAAAACGCAATGCCCCGTGTGGCGTTTGTAACGGCTGTAAATGTCGGTAGCTATATAGCCCAGCGGATGCCCCACATGCAAGCCCGCTCCGGATGGGTAGGGAAACATGTCCAGCACGTAGCATTTGGGCTTTGCCGGATCTTCGGTAACCCGATAAACACCCTGCTCCTGCCACCAATCCTGCCATTTTTTCTCAATGGCGGAAAAATCATAATCCATAGACGCTCCGATTCTTGTCCAATTTTATTGAAGCGCCTAAAATACAACGTCTGATTGACGTCTGCCCTTGACTGGCTATCGAACCACGCTGAACTTGCCGCTGGTCAATCTTTGGCCATGTTGCTTTAGTTCGAATAGGTAGAGGCCTTGAGCAAAATCAGCTGTGGAGAAGGCGATTTGTCCCTGGGTAGCCCAAACGGACTTATCGAGCAACTTTTTGCCGGTCACGCTGAAAACAGACAAGGTCATTTGGCCCTGTGTTCCAGCAGCCAGGTCTGTACCGCTGAGTTGGATCACAGCCTGGTCAGCGACCACTGGGTTGGGAAAAACGGTGGCTTCGATGAACCCGAATGGTGATTCGCCCAAACCCGTGGTCCGCACGTAAGGCTCAACCCGGAAAGCGTCTATCGCTACTTCTAAGAGATCCTCAACCACAAAAAGTACACCGTCTGCTTTGGCGGTCAGCAACAAGCGCATGCCAGGTGCGGGTTCCTTAAATTCAGAAATTTCATATTCGTATTCGATCCACTGGGGATCATTAGCAGAAGGGGCAATGATTTCTTCCAGGGTAACGGTACTGCTTGCGTCACTCAGGCGAACGATAAGTTCATCGTTTGACAAGAGGCCGTTGAAGTCGGTGTTAAAGACAAAGGCGCGGAAGCGAATAGTGGGGCGATCAAGCGAGCGAGGATCGAATTCAGGAGAGCGAAGCAGGCTTTCACCGGCGTGGATGAAGTCTATATCGGAGGTGTTTCCCGTCACGTAACAGCGCTGTCCTGGATCATCGGGGTAATCGCCATCCGGGGTGATGGGGTAACCGTAGCCCGGGTCGTAAACCAGCGACGTGGCGCGCTCCCATTGCCCACCAATCCAGGAACTGCCAATAGCTGACCAGCCAAAATCGAAGGTAAAATCGTCGTAAATGCCAGTTTCCAATTCCACATTCCAAGTGCTGGTGGTGGCAACATCCAGTGAAGGTTCAGTGGCACTGATGAAGCCCCATTTTCCTGCCACAGCCTCATATGTTCCAACGTAAACATTGCTGATGCTGAAGTTTCCGGAAGCATCTGCCGTTGCTTCAAACACGTAGTCGCCGCTGACAAGCTGAATCTCCGCGCCAGCTATTGGTGTTCCAGAAACTGCATCGGTAATTTGACCAGAAAAGATGGTGGTGGGCAACGGGTCTAATTCAATGTCAAGGTTAGTCACAACGCCTTGAGTAAGGACAATGCCCAGATAGGTGCGAGGCGTGTATCCCGGTGCTTCGGCGGTTACCGAATAGGTGCCCGCTCCGGCGGCACCGGTGCCGTAACTGCCGAAAATGTCGGAGGTGCCCACTCCTGGTGTGCCTTCCAAAACCACGGTTGCGCCGTTTAACGGGCCTCCGGTACCTGAAACGGTAACGGAGCCTTCTAACCACGCGGCCTGGGTATACGTTACATCCACAACGAAAAATCCCGTGAGGACATCTGTGGCATACACCAATCCAGAAGGAGTGTACGGATAAACTCCCCAGCAGCCGTCGTACCCAAACCCGGAAAGCGGCGACGTATCATATTGGCCTACCAAAACCATGTTGGACGGGCGGCTGATGTCGTGAACCGTAACCCCGTCGCGGTAATAGGAGGTGAGCAAATAATTGCCGTAAACGAAGGAGTTGTGAGGAACTACCCCGCTTCCAGGGCTGGAATTCCAGCGGTCCAATTCTGTGATGTCAGATGGATCAGAGACGTCAAAGGCCCCTAAGTAGCCTGAATTCACCTCATCAGTGGTGTACAACACCGCGTCATCATCGCTCAACCAAACGTTGTGGGTAAAGTTGGTCGGAGTTTGCTGGGTTGCTACGATGACCGGAGAAGCCTTAGCAGAAACGTCTACCAGCGCAAAACTACCCGTGTAGATTTCGGCAGTCCAAAGCTTGTTGTCACGGGCAAAACCGTCGTGACAGTACTGCGCGTTATACACACCAGCAAGCGTCGGATTCCATGGATCGGCATTCAAATCCAGCATAATGGCTCCTCCAACACCGTAATTGGCGCCAAAAACATACAAAAACCCCATCTCATCAATGTAAATGTTGTGGGCATGATCAAATCGAACGCCTGCCCCAAACTCTTTAATGGTCACCGTATCGATAGATGCCGGCAAGGAAGCCATGTTGACAATCAACAAGCCAATTCCAGGAGCACCCGGGGCGCCTGCGTCCACATTGTCGTGTACACAGTAGACATAGTCGCCAAATGTCTTCATATCTCGCCATGTGGATGCGGGCCCTTCGACAAAAAACAACTCCGTAGGCGAGGTTGGATCCGTGGTTACGTCTACAATGGACAGTCCGTTGCGGACCCCCACCAGGGCATATTCATGGCCTGCAGCGTCTGCCCAGCCCCAAATGTCATTGAGCTGCTGGGGATAGGTCAACTGGCCTACCAAGCTGGCATTCTGAGCATTAACCGGGTGGTTCCAAGCCAGACAAACCGATAACAGGACCAATAAACTTGTATGCGTATGTTTTTCCATCGAATGAGGGGGTTGAGGAGGTGCTAATCTGAGACTGCTGTCAAGTAAACAATAAAGTTAGCTAATAGCAAAATGCGTCTTGCGCGTTTAACAGACTTTAACGCAATTATGGGCATCCTTATGACCCTTTGACCTTGTATAGACTTAAGAACGCGGTTGTGGGAATAACTAAGCGGCGCCGAATGCCGCAGGATGGCTATTTTTAGGGCCGCATGAAGCAAGGAGACGAAAAAATAGTGGTTCGGCGCAAACGGAATCCGAATTTCCTGAATTCGATTCTCATGATCACACTGGTTCTGGTGTTGCTGGGCCTTGTGGGCATGATCCTGCTGAATGCCCAGATTGTGAGCAAAACGCTTCGGGAAAGCATTCGGATTTCCGTCTTTCTCCGCGACGACCTCAATGAGGTGGAAATGCTTCAATTGCGCAAGAAAATTGAGGCCGAGCCCTTTGTGCGCAGCACCGAATACCTTTCTAAAGAGGATGCGCTGGCCATTCACATCAAGCGCGGCAACGAAGATCCCAGCGAAATTCTGGGCGAGTTCAATCCCTTTCCCGCTTCGTATGAAATTGGACTGTGGCCGGACTATGTGAACACCGATTCCATAAAAGTGATTGTGGAGCGGCTCGATGAGTATAGAGAAACTAAATATATAAAATCAAGAGACGATATCGTTGCCAAGCTCAATGAAGAAATCAGAACGCTCGGGATCATTTTGGTTGTAGTGAGTGCCCTGGTCTTGTTAATTGCCGCTACCTTGATTGACAAGACCATCCGCCTGGCCATGTATTCTAACCGCTTTATCATCCGGTCTATGCAGCTAGTAGGGGCAACGCGGTGGTTTATCATGGCTCCTTATATTCGAAAAGGTATAATTAACGGGCTAATTGCCGGTCTCCTGGCCGTTGGAATCCTTTGCGGGTTGTTGATTTTCAGCGAAAGAGCACTGGGATCGGCAGGCTTCCAGGAAGAATACCTTAAATTTGCCGGGCTTTTCGTGGCCATATTGCTGCTGGGTTTGCTGATTTCGTGGTGGAGTACCCATCGGTCGGTTGGCAAATACCTGCGCATGAAACTGGACGAATTGTACTGACGCCAAGTTTGCGACACTTCAGACGCGAAACCCTGCCCCGCTTAACCTGACCTGCTTTGAGCCTTATGAGTAAACACGCAGACCACCAAACGTTGATTGCAACAAAAGATCATGATGGAGCCAAAGCCTCCGTCTTTACAAGCCAGAACTACCTGTGGATGCTGGCTGGCCTCGTGGTCATTGTGCTGGGTTTCCTCTTGATGGCCGGTGGTGGTTCTGACGATCCCAATGTTTTCAAGGCCGAGGAGATCTACAGCTTTCGTCGCATAACCCTGGCTCCAATTCTGGTCCTGGCCGGGTTTGCCATCGAAATCGCCGCAATTTTCCGCAAGCCTGCTTAGTGGTTCGCCTGCCCTTCCCCCGTTTCCTGACCTTTTCTTTAAGCGAAATCCATTGACATACCTTGAATCCGCCCTCTTAGGCCTTGTCCAGGGATTGACCGAATTCTTGCCAGTCTCCAGCAGTGGGCATATCCAATTGGGCGAAGCGCTCTTGGGTGTTGACGATACCAATAGCCTGAGTTTTACCATTCTGGTGCACTCAGCGACCATGCTCAGTACCGTCGTGGTTTTCCGAAACGATATCGCCGGCATTTTCAAGGGTCTTTTTAAAGGCCAGCGCCAGGAACTGACTTTTGCCGCGCAGGTCATTTTGTCCATGATTCCAGCGGCGCTGGTCTATGTCTTTTTCAACGAGCAACTGGAAAGTTTCTTTGGCGAAGACCTGACCCTGGTTGGAATTAGTTTGTTGGTCACTGCTGCGTTGCTGGCCCTGACCAGTATTGCCCCGGGTGGAGACAAACCCCTTTCTTATGGACGAGCGTTGCTTATTGGTATCGCACAGGCCATCGCCATGCTCCCCGGCATCTCGCGATCCGGTTCCACCATTTCTACCGCCCTCTACTTGGGCATCGATAAAACGCGCGCCACACAGTTCTCTTTTTTAATGGTGATTCCGTTGATTTTAGGAGGCACCATTTTGGATATCGTTTCCGTGGGCGATCAACCCGCTGGCACCATCGCAACACCGGCGCCAATTTTAGCCGTCGGTTTCGCCACGGCTTTCCTGGCTGGGCTTTTCGCGTGCCGAGCCATGATTGGCATCGTTCGCAAAGGCAAACTCTGGTACTTTGCGGTGTATTGTGCTGTGGCCGGCGTCCTGGCCCTCCTTGCTTGAACCGACGACTCACCTTCGCCTCATCGCCTAACCCCTGCGCTTGACTTTCACAGAACTGCATTCCCGACAACCGGAACTTTCCGGATTTGCTGCGGGTAAAATGCTGCTGGTCACTAAGCCGCTTGGGTGGACCTCTTTTGATGTGGTCAATAAAGTGCGATTTGCGATCAAACATGCCCAAGCGGATGGATCCCGGATCAAGGTCGGGCACGCGGGCACGCTTGACCCGCTCGCTACCGGCCTGCTGATTCTGGCCACCGGCAAAGCAACCCGCCAATTGGAGACTTTTCAGGGGTTGGATAAGGTATATAGCGGAACCTTGAGGCTCGGGCAGACGACCCCGAGCTACGATGGGGAAACGCCCCCCACCCCCCCCGTCCCCACGGAGCACCTTGACCTGGACCGGGTGCGGGCAGCAGCCGAAACGCTGACCGGAGCGCTGGCGCAAATTCCCCCGGTGTACTCGGCCATTAAAACCGGCGGCAAGCCCAGCTACCGCGCGGCCCGCAAAGGCAATGCCCCCGAATTGCCGGCACGGAGCGTCCGCGTGGACCAGTTCCAGATTTTGGATCTGAAAGACGGCGACGCCCGCTTTGTGGTACACTGCAGCAAAGGCACCTACATTCGATCGCTGGTATACGATTTGGGGCAATTGCTGGGTGTGGGGGCCTGGATGACTTCTTTGCAGCGCGATGCCATCGGTCCGTACCTGCTCTGTGATGCCCGCGATATGGACCAGACGCTGGCCTATATTGCCTCTACCGCTTCTCTTGCCAAACCAAGCCCCGAAAGCCGGTCATGAAGATCTACCGCAGCGTCAGCGAGCTGCCCCCCCTCCCCCGACCCGTGGTCACTATTGGCACCTTTGATGGGGTGCACAAAGGCCATCAGCGCATCCTGACCAGGCTGCGCGAATTGGCCGCCGAAGCCGGCGGCACCAGCCTGATCGTGACCTTCCACCCGCACCCCCGCAGCATTATTCAACCCGACGGCGATCTGCGGATGCTCACCACGCTCGAAGAGCGTTTGGCCCTGCTGGCGCATTACGGGGCCGACGCTGTTTTGGTGGTGCCGTTTACGCGCGAATTTTCCGAAATCAGTGCGGAAGCGTATGTGCGCGAGTTTCTGATTCGCGGCATTCGGCCGCACACTCTGGTCATCGGGTACGATCATCGCTTTGGCCGGGATCGAAGCGGCAACATTGCGCTATTGCGGAAGTTCGGCGAGCCGGAAGGGCTGCGCATTGTTGAAATTGACCCGCAGGAAGTGGACGATGTTGCGGTGAGTTCCACGCGCATTCGCAAAGCCCTGCTCAGCGGGCAAGTAGAAGCTGCCGAGCAGGGTTTAGGCCTGCCATACACGCTCAGCGGCGTGGTGGTCAAAGGCGAGCAAATTGGTCGTGAACTCGGCTACCCCACCGCCAATTTACGCGTGGATGATGCCAGCAAACTAGTGCCAGCCGATGGCATCTACTCCGTGCTGGTGGAGGCGCGGGGACAGCGCTTCGGTGGCATGTTGTCTATCGGATTTCGGCCAACTTTTGATGGCAAGCAGCGCAGCATTGAAGTCAACTTATTCGATTTTAACGGCGATCTGTACGGCGAAGACCTGCGCTTGCATTTTCTGGCTTACCTGCGTGGCGAAGCGCGTTTTCCCAATCGCGAAGCGCTGATAGCCGCCCTGGACCAAGACCGACTCAATAGCCTGGCACATCTTGCGGGGCGCGGTGGTGTTGCTCGAGTCAATTCGGCACCTTCTTCTTTGTAGCAGCGCTCAATCACCGCAACAACTTCCAAATCAACTCGCGGAGCAATTCGCCGGATTCTGTGCCGGCGTCATCTACTCCTTTGGAGCGCAGGTCGTATTGGAGCAGTTGCGCAAAACCTCTTTCCAACCGGGGAATGGGCCACGCGCTCGCTGCACTGCGGTAATCCTTGACAAAAAACGGATGTACCCCGAGCACCTGCGCCAGCTCCTTGTCGTTGGTCTGCCCGATGAAATGAACGGCGTAAACTTTGCTGAAAAAATTATACAAACTACCTACAATCATGACCAGCGGATGCTGCCGAATATTGGCACGCAGATTCTCTGCAATTTTCCAAACACGGGCGGTATCGTTTTTGAGCAAGGCATTCTGCAATTCAAAAACGTTGTACTCGCGCGAAATGCCGATGAATCGCTCCACATGCGCCGGCGTGATGGTGCTGCCAGGCTCCAGGTTGATCATCAGCTTTCGCAATTCGCCATCTATGCGCGATAAGTCGCTGCCGAGGTACTGCTCCATCAATTGGGCAGCAGCGGGCTGAATCTTGTAACCTGATTCGCTGACGTGCCCCTGCACCCAGGAGGCCACTTCATAATCGCGAATTTTCTTGGATTCAAAAACTATGCCGTGCTGGGCGATGGCTTTGTAAAGTCGGCGGTTGGCCGGCAGTTTTTTATACTTGTACACCAGCACCAATACCGTTGTGGGAACCGGTTTTTCGGCGTAGCTCTGGAGCTTATCCAGGTCGCGCAGTTGTTGCGCTTCGCGCACAACAATCAATTGATGCTCTGCAAACATGGGGTAGCGAAGCGCAGCATCGGTTATGGTTTGCGCGTCGCAATCCCTGCCATATAAAATAGTATGGTTAAAGCTTTTCTCGGCTTCAGTCAACACAAGCTCGTCAAAAAGCGCTTCGGCCTTGTCCAAATAAAAAGGCTCTTCGCCATGCAACAAGTACAGCGGTTTGAAGCGGCGTTTAAGCAGGTCGCCTCGGAGATTCTGGATCGTCATCAGAATTGCAGGTGCTTGACGGTATGCCCGCCGTTAATCAATTGCCGCAGCGACTCAATGCCGATGCTCAGGTGCTGATCGACATACTGCGCGGTGACTTTGAGATCGCTTTCGATGGTCTTTACGCCTTCCGGAATCATGGGCTGGTCAGAAACCAACAAGAGCGCGCCCGCCGGAATTTTATTGGCAAAGGCAGTGGTGAAAATGGTGGCTGTTTCCATGTCGATAGCCATGGCCCGAATGCGGCGGAGGTAGCGCTTAAACCGATCATCGTGCTCCCAAACCCGGCGGTTGGTCGTGTACACGGTGCCCGTCCAGTAATCGCGGTTCTGGTCGCGGATGGAGGTGGAAATGGCCTTTTGCAGCGCAAACGCCGGAAGCGCGGGCACTTCGGGCAACAGGTAATCGTTGGACGTTCCCTCACCGCGAATAGCCGCGATGGGAAGGATAAGATCACCGATGTTGTTCTTTTTTTTCAGGCCACCGCACTTGCCCAAAAACAGGACCGCTTTGGGCATGATTGCCGAGAGGAGGTCCATGGTGGTGGCAGCATTGGCACTGCCCATGCCAAAGTTAATGATGGTAATGCCGCCCGCAGTGGCGCTGGACATGGCCTTATCCCGCCCCCTGACAGACACGTCGTGCAAGGCCGCAAACTTTTCCACATAAGCCTGGAAATTAACCAGCATAATGTACTGGCTCATTTCTTCCAGCGACAAACCAGTATACCGGGGCAGCCAATTAGCGACGATTTCGGCTTTTGTTTTCATCCGTAAGGGCCAAGTTAGTTAATTTTCCAGTCCCGCTTTGACCTGTACGGGTCTACCATGAATATTGAGTTTCCTGCATACGAGTTTATCTGGCGCGAATCCGGCGGTGTCCGGATGATCCGCGATCCGCTGCGCCGCCGCTACGTAACCATTACGCCGGAAGAATGGGTGCGCCAACACCTGTTGCGCTACCTTCAGGAGGCTTGCCGCTACCCGGCGTCGCGTATTTCGGTTGAAAAAAAACTGACCCTGAACGGCATGACGCGCCGCGCCGATGCTGTGGTCTACGATCAGCAGGTCCGACCGTGGATGGTGGTAGAATGCAAGGCACCAGAGGTTGTGCTCAACCAGGCGGTTTTGGACCAGGCTGCCGGATACAACACTGTGCTCAAGGCCCCTTTTTTAGCCGTTTGCAACGGTACAGACTTGCTTCTGGCTCAGGTAGACTTCGTCCAGGGGGAACGGCGTTTTCTGGTGGGCTGGCCCAACTGGCCGGAAGCACCGGTTTGGGTGAAATAGCAGGTCGGGTTGCCCTTACACTCAAGGTACCAAAGGGCCCGATCAAGGGAAAATGCCCAGGGCCAGGTAGTCCATGGCCACCTTGTTTATGGCGTTGACAAAGGCTGCTGTGCGGAGGTCTTCTACCTTCTTGTTTTTGCGCCAGATTTCGCGGATCTGCTGGTAGGAACCCACCATGGTTTCTTCCAAACCGGAGCGCACCAGGTCAATCTCATCAGCACCGCGGGCTAACTTGGCGATTTCTTCTGGAGGTACCTGTTTGTTGGTCAACTTCTCCACCATTTTGATCATGGCTTCGGAGGAACTTTGATCAAAGCGCTTCTGCATCCGTCCGAAGCGAATGTGCGAGAGGTTCTTGAGCCATTCGAAATACGATACCGTGACACCGCCAGCATTCAGGTACATGTCGGGAATGATCATGATGCCGCGCTCGCGCATGATTTCGTTGGCTTCCGGCGTGACCGGGCCGTTGGCGGCTTCACCGACAATTTTGGCTTTGATCTGGCCTGCGTTGCCTTCGTGAATCACGCTTTCAATGGCGGCAGGGATGAGGATGTCGCAGGGCAATTCCAGCACCTTTTCGGTGGGCTTAATGTTTTTGGCACCGGGGAAATCCAACAGGGAACCGGTTTCCTTGCGGTGCTTGACGACCTGCTCGATGTCGAAGCCTTTGGGGTTGTGGATAGCCCCTTCGTATTCGCCCAAACCGACGATGATGGCGCCTGCTTCCTGGAAGAATTTAGCCGAATAGTAACCGACATTGCCCAAGCCTTGAATGACCACGCGCTTGCCTTCAATGCCCGTGCTCAACCCGAGCTGCTTCATGTCTTCAGCGTTGTCCATGGCTTCGCGCACTCCGTAGTACACACCCAGACCGGTGGCTTCTTTCCGGCCGTTGATGCCGTGTTGGTTAACCGGTTTGCCTGTAACACAGCCGTAAGCATCGATGTCGCCCTTGCTGAGGGTTAAGTAGGTATCCAGGATCCAGGCCATTTCCCGCTCACCTGTGCCGTAGTCCGGGGCAGGAACGTCAATGCCAGGACCGATGAAGTTTTTCTTGACCAATTCTGCGGTGTAGCGACGGGTAATGCGCTGCAACTGCGAAGTGGAGTAGTTTTTCGGGCTGATTTTGATGCCCCCCTTTGCTCCGCCAAACGGAACGTCTACAATCGCACATTTGTACGTCATCAGCGCGGCCAAAGCAGTCACTTCATCCTGATCCACATGAATGCTGTAGCGAATACCCCCTTTGGTAGGCAGACGGTGCTGGCTGTGCTGGACGCGGAAGGCTTCAATAACCTGGTAGTCGTTTCCGATTTTTACCGGAAAACGCATTTGGTAAACCGCATTCGGAACCTTGATCTGGTCCAAAAGCCCCTGAGGGTGTTTGGTGATCGGTGCCGCTTTGTCGAAGTAGTAGTCGACACTTTGATGAAAGGAGTATTTTGATTTCGCCGTGCTCATAGGAGGGTCATTTGGGCTGGGATGTAAGGAGGATTTTTCAGGATTTGTCGCGCTTGTGATGCTGATTCAGTCGGCGTTCCATCCGATTAATTTTTCGATCCAGGCTAATCAGGTAAGTGATCAAACCCAGAAGGATGATCAGAATAACCCCGACAACCACATAGATTTTACCAGAAGCACGCAAACCAGTGGCTTGATCCTGTTGCTGAGCCTGCATCAACAAGGGCATGCCGTAAATCAGCGCGAAACCAAGGATTTTTTTTGTGTTCATGAAGATGGGAAACTGGTCGCTACGCTTTTGGGAAGGACAAATCCAGGAGGTCTTCGTCGCGCTCCTGAAGGGTGCTTTCCACTGCTTTCATGCGCCAGCGAAGGCTGGAGATCCAAACTCCCAGCCCGGTATAACCCAATACAGCGGGGTAAAAAACCGCGCGCATCCGGTCGTCCAGATCGTAAGCTGAAAAGCCAGGATTTCCCCCACTGCCCGGGTGAAGAGAATCCACGCCGCTCATCCTGGGGAAAATGAAAATGAAAAAGATGAGCAAACTGTAGGCAAAGATGCTATAGACGGCTGACAAGCGGGCAGCCTTCTCGTGGTCATCGACAGAGCCGCGGAGAATGAAGTAGGCCAGGTAGATCAGCAAACCGATCATGGCCCCAAGCGTTTTGGGGTCAGAGAAAAGAAAAGCCCCCAGGCTTCCCCAGGTGTAATTGCCCCACAACATGCCAGTGGCAAAGCCCAACAACCCAAAAACAATAGAAACAACTGCCAGCGAAGAGGCTCGCTCGTCCCAGCGATCCGAACCGCTCACCAGGTACGCGATGCTGCAGCCTAGGGAACCCAGCAGCATCAGGATCATGGCAAACCAGAGCGGCACATGGAAATACAGGTTTCGGATGGTTTCTTCCAGGACCACGAGATCAGGCACCGGACCGAGCAATCCCTGGACAAACACATAGACCAACAGGACTATTGTTAAGACTTTCAGGCTTGCAGACCAAGAAATAGAGGCCATGGGGGGCGGCGTGCGGGCTAGTGAAATCGAGAGGAATCAGGGCTCGATTAATCGCGCCAAAGGTAAGGAAAAAGGACCATCGCAAAAGCCAACACAAGCACGTCGATCCCCGCCAACAGCAAGAGTCCTTGTCCGGGCGTCAAACCGGCTGAAGCCACATTCAAGGGCAATAAACTGAGCATGGAAAGCGCCGTAAGCAGCCGGATTACGGGAACCAAGACCGGAAAACCCAGTATAGCGACCAATGTCCCGGAATTGGACGCACCGGCGGCGATAGCCGAAACCATCGTAAAGACGAGCGAAAAGGCACCGCTGCCCAGGACAACTGTGGCCACAAAAAGCCAGGGCCGTTCCGGAGGGAAGCCCATCATGGCCGAAAAAAGCCCCAATCCAACAAGGGACAGGATCATCATCAAACAAAAATTATAAATAATTTTTGAAAGCATAACAGCCTCTGCCGATGCTACCGTATAGTAGTAGAGCTTACGCCCGTCGCTTTCCATCAAAAAACTCTTTGCCACAGCATTTGCCGCAGTAAACAGGACGGCCATCCAGAAAAGAAGCACCCAAACCCGGTCTTCTAATTGCTCAAACGTCAGGTAAATGAGCAAGATAACGGCAAGAAGGTACAGGGCAATTCCCCCGAGTGCGTATTTAAGCCGCCACTCCAAACGGGCTTCCTTAACGGTGAGAGCGAGTACTTGCTGAAAAAAGGATACAGGCATCGGGCAGGGAATCAGGCACCAACGGCACAAAGTTCGCACACGCATTGCCGGAAATGATGCACTTAGCCGCCCGTTGTCCTAAATTTATCGCAGGAACCTCGATCTATGTTTAAGAAAATTCTTGTCGCCAACCGGGGTGAAATTGCCCTGCGGGTCATGCGCACCGCCCGGGAAATGGGCATAAAAACCGTTGCCGTTTACTCCGAAGCCGACCGCAGCGCGCTGCACGTGCGTTTTGCAGACGAAGCCATTTGCCTCGGTCCTGCCGCTTCCAGCCAGAGCTACCTGCGCGGCGACAAAATCATTGCCGAATCGCTGCGCTTAGGGGTTGAAGCCATCCACCCCGGATACGGCTTCCTGAGCGAAAATGCGGCCTTTTGCCAGGCGGTTACCGATGCGGGACTGGTCTTCATCGGCCCGACCCCTCACGCCATCGAAATTATGGGCGACAAACTCGCTTCTAAACGGGCAGTAGCCGAGTACAACGTCCCGATGGTTCCCGGCACGCCGGGGGCGGTCAGCGATCCCGACGAGGCCCTGCGACTGGCAGCTGAAATCGGGTATCCGGTGCTGATCAAAGCTTCTGCGGGGGGCGGGGGAAAGGGCATGCGTGTGGTGGAGCGGCCACAAGACTTGAAAGCGGAGATGGCCCGGGCCTCCAGCGAGGCTGCCTCAGCCTTTGGAAACGGCGCGGTCTTTGTCGAAAAATTTGTGACCAAACCCCGCCACATTGAAGTGCAGGTGCTGGGCGATACCCAAGGGAATGTCGTTCATCTTTTTGAGCGGGAATGTTCCATTCAGCGCCGCCACCAAAAGGTGATTGAAGAAGCGCCATCGTCCATCCTGACTCCGGAGCTGCGCGCGGCCATGGGTGCCAGTGCCGTTGCCGTTGCCAAATCGGTGAATTACACGAGCGCAGGTACCGTAGAATTCCTTATGGACGCCGACCATAAGTATTATTTCCTGGAGATGAACACGCGTCTCCAGGTGGAGCATCCGGTAACCGAACTGATCACGGGCATTGACCTGGTGCGCGAACAAATTAATATCGCCGCCGGCAAGCCCATTTCTTTCCGCCAGCAAGATCTTCGCATTCACGGGCATGCCCTGGAATTGCGCGTTTACGCCGAAGACCCAACCAACCGTTTCCTTCCCGATGTGGGCACCTTGCACACCTACCGGCGCCCCCAGGGTCCCGGTATACGCCTGGACGACGGGTTTGAGGAAGGCATGGAAATTCCCATTCACTACGATCCCATGATCGCCAAGCTTTGCGCCTGGGGGGCAAACCGCGAGCAGGCCATTGACCGCATGTTGCGGGCCATTGCTGAGTACCGGATAAATGGCGTCAAAACCACGTTGGGTTTTGGTGCTTTCGCCATTGATTCGGTCCCCTTTCGTACGGGTGATTTTGACACTAAATTCGTGGAGCAGCATTTCGATCCTGAAAAACTGAAGCGCGACAACGCCGATGAAGCAGAAATCGCAGCGCTGCTCGCAGCCCGGCTGAACAGCCTACACCAGGTGACCCAAGGGGCTGCCTCCGCGCTAGCTCAACCCCGAACCGCCTGGCAATTGAACCGCAGTTGAGCAGCTCAACCTCACTCCCTTCGCCCTTTAAAACGAACGACCTATGAAAACGAACCGACATTTTTTTGGCTTATCGGAATTGGCACCTGGCAGAATCCCGGCCATTATAGCCCTTGTTCTGGTCTTCTTTTGCGGGGCAAAAGTGGATGCTCAAACGGTGGAATTCTCCGATGATTTTGAATCAGGCGCCGGGGCTTGGGTACTGACGGGAGGCTACGGCATCAGCACTGCCTTCAGTTATGCGGGAACCAGCAGCTTCACGGAAAGTCCGGTGGGTTTTTACGGCGATGGCATTACCGCCAGCGCAACCATGGCTACCGGAGCAGACCTGACCGGGGCACTGGATGCCAACCTGAGTTTCTGGGCCATTTACTCCATTGAAGCCGGTTTTGACTACACCTATGTAGAGGTTTCCGGCGACGGCGGTCCCTGGGTGTTGTTGGATGCCTTTGACGGTGAAGGACTACTGTCGCCCTGGGTACAGTATACTTATTCTCTCGGGGCCTTTGCTGGCAACAGCAACGTTAAAATCCGGTTCCGCTTTGTCAGCGACGGAGCCGTCAACTTTGATGGCATGTACGTGGATGATATAGAAATTACCAGTTCCAGCACGGACCTTGCAGTACCACTGATTTTGCACGATGGTCCTCTATTGTACGAAGGCAGTTCGGGCGATTTTCTGGTTAGTGCTAATCTGTTGGATCCCTCCGGGATTGCTACTACTGCACTGACCTACACTGTAGATGGAGGAACGCCTGCGGTGGTCGCTGGCTCTGCTGTGACCGGCACGGAATGGAGTTATACCATCCCCGAACAAGCTGCGGGAAGTTGGGTGAGCTATTCCCTTTCGGCCACCGATGCCTCTGCCGCGGCAAACGCGGGAACAACCGTTTCATTTAACTACATCGCTGGTAATTACATCGCATACGATAATACCGTTATTGATTTTGTTAACTCTTTCGGGCCTTCAGGTTTGAGCGGTGCCAATTCTACCGCCGTTCGAATCAGCCTGGCGGGAACTTCCGATCTGACCACGGTGTTGCTGCGCAACTACACCGATCCCACCCGACCCAACAACAACATCCTGGTGCACGTTTGGGATGACGCAGGAGGGGTTCCCGGTGCGGACTTGCTCACCCCTTTCTTCGTTACACCGGAAGCTTCGTTGGGCGCACCTAACCAAATGACCCGCGTTGACCTTCGTTCTTTCGCTTCGGCACTAAGTGGCCTGTCCGGCGATATCTGGATTGGCTTTGAAGTGCCCCTCGGAGAAGCCTGGGTCAGCCAGACCACGCCTGGCATCGCTGGGCGAACCGCCATCCAAAGCGCTGGGTTCTGGAGCCTTATCACCGATGACTACCACTTCAGGGCCATCACGACATTGCCCATAGGAGCGCCCGCTGCGAGCTTTAGTATCGACGCCAGTTCAGATCCGGAAGTGAGCTTCACCGATCTGAGCAGCAACAGCCCCACGGGATGGGCATGGACCTTCGGCGACGGCAGCACCAGTGCCGATCAGAACCCCGTTTATACTTACACAGCCAATGGCACCTTTTCTGTTTGCTTAACCGCCTCAAACGGCACGGGAGCTGACACGGAATGCCAAAACGTTGTCGTGACGGGTGTGGTGGTGGCACCAGTCGCCGACTTTGCCGCAGTGGTTGTTCTGGACTCCGCCAGCTTCAGCGATCTGAGCACCAACGCACCCATCAGTTGGGCCTGGACCTTTGGCGATGGCGCCGGCTCAACCTTGCAGAACCCGTCGCATAGTTATGCCGCGCTGGGCACCTACCCGGTTTGCCTCATCGCAAGTAATTCAGCGGGCAGCAGCGCAGAATCCTGCCAGAACGTGACCATTTCAGAATTGCCTTCAGGCATCAGCGGTCCCGTTGCACAGGCGGTTCAGTTGTTCCCCAACCCGGCCAATTCCGCCGTCTGGGTTACGCTTGCGGTGCCCTTGGGCGAAAGGGGTTTCGGTCAGTTGAGCGGCCTCGATGGGCGCATCCACCAACGGTTCGTCGTACCGGAAGGTCAGCGTGAATTCCAACTCCAGGTTCAGACCTTGCAACCCGGCTTGTACCTCCTGGACCTGTCTTCAGGTGCAGAACGCTGGAGTGGAAGGCTGCAAATTGTACGGTAGGCGCTAACGGTCGTTGCGCCAGTCGTCCATGTCGCGCCGGTCCTTTTTGGTGGGCCGGCCGGTTCCGCGCTCGCGAAGCGCCAGGGGAATGCTTTTGAGCGGGAGCAACTTGTCCAGCTCTTCCTGGGGCGTGAGGTCCTCCATGTACTCCGGCACGAGCGGGGGGCCAACGCGCTTTTCCAGCGGCTGGAGTACTCGGTAGCGGTGCGTAACCATGCCCTTTCGAACCGTGAGGATTTCGCCTCCGGAGACGAGCCGGGAGGGCTTTACGGCGATGTCGTCCTGCTTGACACGCGAGGTCCGGCAGGCCTCAGAAGCTAAACTCCGGGTTTTGTAAATGCGGACGGCCCAAAGCCATTGGTCAACCCGGCATTTCTTTTTGTCGTCGGTTAAGGGCTTGTCGCTGGATTTCTTGTCTGCTGCAGGCATGGCGAACAACAATGTTGTGCTGCAAAGGTAGCCCCGGGCATCCGGCCGTCAAGATCGGGGTGCCGATTGGAAAGTCCTGCTGCGCGGGGTATTTTTAAGAGCAATTGCTGGGAGGTCAACACAGCACCCGCCACTTCCTGTGGGGCCCTTTCCCCAAAACATAGCTTTTACTATCATGGCATCACCCTGGTTCCGCGAGGAACACCATTTGTTTCGGCAAAGCATTCGCGATTTTGTGGAAAAAGAAGTGGTCCCCAACGCTCCGCTTTGGGAAGGGCAGGGCTTCATCCCGCGGCAGGTTTGGGATCGGATGGGTGAACTCGGCTTTCTGGGCATCAACCACGAAGAGCGATTTGGAGGCATCGCCGCGGATTTCTTCTACTCGGTGGTGTACCTCGAAGAGCTGGCGCGCTCTACCATGGGCGGCTTCACCAGTGCGGTCAGCGTGCACCAATACATGGCAACGGCGCACATCGCGCGGGTGGGCTCTGCAGATTTGCAGGAGCGTTTTCTGAAACCGGCCATCACCGGCCAGAAATGGGGCGCACTGGGCATTTCAGAGCCGGGTGCAGGATCGGATGTCGCAGCCCTACGAACCACTGCCGTTCGCGACGGCGAGCACTATGTCATTAACGGCTCTAAAACTTTCATCACCAACGGGGTCAACGGCGATTTTGTCACGTTGGCCTGCAAGACGAAACCCGAAGCCGGGGCGGGGGGAATTAGCCTGATTGTCGTGGAGCAAGGCACGCCGGGTTTCCGCGCCAACAACCTGCACAAAATGGGCTGGCACAGCTCAGACACTGGAGAACTGGCCTTTGACGACGTGCGGGTTCCCGTGGCAAATCTAATCGGGCAAGAAAACCAGGGCTTCTACTACATCATGGACTCGTTCCAACTGGAACGGCTGGTGGCAGCGATACTGTCTATCGGCGGGGCGCGGCACGCCCTTGAAATTGCGCTGAAGTATTTGGATGAGCGTGAGGCCTTTGGCCGAAAACTCAATCGCTACCAGGTTTTGCGCCACCGAATGGTTGACCTGGCCACCGAGTTAGAAGCTGCCGAGCAGTTCGTTTACCACACCGCCTGGCTCTTTGAGCGCGGCGAATTTGCTGTGCGCCAGTGCTCCATGGCCAAGCTTCTCACTTCTGAATTAGGCCTCAAAATGGCCGATGCCTGCCTGCAGTGTTTCGGTGGTTACGGCTACATGGAAGAATACCCCATCGCCCGCATGTACCGCGACTCCCGCGCTGCGACCATCGTTGGCGGCACCTCGGAAATCATGCGCGAGATTGTGGGCAAAATGATGTTTGACGGGACCTCTTACCAACCTGCTTACGGGGGAAAGGAGACCGCTCCCGCAGCAACTTCTTTCAGCTCCCCGAGCGGCAGCAACTCCGCCCCCCCCCGCCCAGCGCTCGCGAACTCATCCTGGGTTTGCCCAAGCGCTTTCGGCCGGAAAA
>CAYSDI010000013.1:0-1928 GCA_964429745.1 uncultured Chitinophagales bacterium
GGCCAAGGGGGCGGGGGAAGGGGTCCCGGTCCCGGTAGCCGCGGCGGTTCGGGCGGCGGCGGCGGCGGCTTCAACCGGGGCGAGTCTGGCCGCGGTGGCGGTCGTTCCGGAGGTGGCCAAACAGGTGGTGGACAGAACAACGGTCGCTCCCAGAACGGGCGCGGTGCTGGCAATTCTGGTGGCGGCTCCGGTGGGAACCGCGGCGGTGGGCGATGAAGGAATGGATCCGCAGCAGCGGAACTTGATCAGGGAACTGGTACCGTTCCCCCGAAAACAGAAGAAATCTTATCTTATGGAGGCAAGGCGAATACCCTCATCCAATTGGCGATTTCTGATCCTGCTGGGTCTGGCTCCCTTGGGTCAGGCTCCGTTCAGTCAGGCCATAGGCCAGACCGCTAACCTGTACACCATTCCCAACCAAAGTGCGCATTTTATTCGTATGCCCAGCCGCGAGTCGTCCACGGAAATTGATGCGGTGTTTCACAATCCGGCCGGAGTGGTGGAGCTGAGCGAAGGTTTCCACTTGTCGTTGAACAACCAGATGGTGCGGCAGGCGAGCACCATTACGTCCAATTACCAATACCTCAGCCAGGTGCCCACAGAGTATCGCGGCGTGGCCAGCAGCCTGGCTTTCCCGAGTATTTTTGGGGCTTACCGCAAAGGGTCTATGGCCTATTCATTCGGCTTTTTAATGGTTGGTGGAACGGGTGGCGCGGAGTATGATAACCTCCCGGAAGCCGATGCGGGTATTGCTGACGTTGTTCCATTGATTAAACAATTGGCCCCGCTCAGTCAGGTGGATGCGCTCATTCAGAGCAGCACTGGCACGAACCCGAATTACAGCAACCTGACGGATTACCGCTTTGATTTTCAATCCGCCGGGCTCGGTTTTTCGCCCGGCATTCAACTCGGTGCCAGCTACCAGGCCAGCAAATTGTTTGCGGTGGCCTTCGGGGCGCGCTTTGTGCAGCAGTTTGTATTTGCCACCAGCACATTGCGAAACACCGAAGTTTACAGCGAACAGCACGGCGGTTGGTACGCCCCTGCCGATTACCTCAATTACGTTGGGCAGGACCCCAATCTTGCGGGCACGGTGTACCCACCCGTTCTGGGTGCGGTTGCGCAAGGCTTGGCCGAAGATCTGGCTCCCGTTTCGCTAGACATGTCGCAGTACGGTTTTGGGTTGACCCCGATTGTGGGTTTGGCCATCCGCCCTTCGGCTCAAGTTAATGTGGGCTTGCGCTACGAGCACAACACGGCCATTACCATGAAAACCAGCATTCGCGACGGCAAGGATGCCGCCGGCCGCTTTACCGATGGAGAAGAAATTCGCGCCGACATTCCGGGCTTTGCCACGGTGGGCGTGCATTACGTCATTGGCCCCAAGTTGCACACGCGCTTTGGCTTCCGCTACATGCTTGACAAGAACGCCGATTGGAACGGCCGCGACAGCCTGATTGAAGGCAATTACTACGAGCTGTCCATGGCCGGCCAATATGACCTGAGCGACCAATGGCTGGTCAGCGGAGGCTATACCTACAACCGCCCGCGCGTCAGCCCAGCTTTTCAAGCTGAAACGGATTACCGCTTGCCGGGCCACACGGCGGCCATTGGCGGCGCGTATGATTTCAACGACAACGTGCGGGTTAACCTCGGTTTCATGTATACGTATTTCATTTCCGAGACCGGCAATTACCCGCACGCTTTTGGCGGCAACGAAAACAACAACCTCAATAACGAGTTGACGTTTGCCAAGAACGCCATGATCGTTGGCATGGGGGTGGACATGCGCTTCAACGGAGCCAAGCCTAACTGATGGGTTAAGGCTTTTGACCTGCCAAAAAGAAACCCCGGCATCATTGGATGCCGGGGTTTTTTGATGCGGGTAACCCAAGAAAGGTTAGCCCAAAAAGGGCTAACCGAAGAAA